>JALZDV010000003.1 GCA_030862345.1 Actinomycetota bacterium
ATCAAGCGGTTCGACGACAGGGTCGGTGAGATCGCCAAGGCCGCCGGCGCTGCCGGGATTCCGATTCGGATCGGGGTCAATGCCGGCTCCTTGGACAAGCGCTTGATGGAGAAGTACGGCAAGGCCACCCCTGAGGCCCTGGTCGAGTCAGCATTGTGGGAATGCTCGCTGTTCGAGGAGCACGATTACACCGACATCAAGATCTCAGTCAAGCACAATGACCCCGTCGTCATGGTCCGCGCCTACGAGTTGCTGGCTGCCCGGTGCGACTACCCCCTGCATCTCGGCGTCACCGAGGCCGGACCATCCTTTCAGGGCACGATCAAGTCCTCCGTCGCGTTCGGCGCTCTGCTGGCCCGCGGGATCGGCGACACGATCCGGGTCTCGCTTTCAGCTCCTCCCGTGGAGGAGGTCAAGGTCGGAATCCAGATCCTGGAGTCACTCAACCTGCGCCAGCGCGGCTTGGAGATTGTCTCCTGCCCATCCTGTGGTCGAGCTCAGGTTGACGTCTACACGCTGGCCAACCAGGTGACTGCTGGGCTCGAAGGCTTGGAGGTCCCGCTGCGGGTCGCCGTGATGGGCTGCGTCGTCAACGGGCCGGGGGAGGCACGTGAGGCCGACCTCGGTGTCGCCAGCGGTAACGGCAAAGGTCAGATCTTCGTCAAGGGAGAGGTCATCAAGACCGTGCCCGAGTCCCACATCGTGGAGACCCTGATCGAGGAGGCCATGCGGTTGGCCGCCCAGATGGCCGACGCCGGTAAGGCCAGCGGTCCCCCTCAGGTCACCGTCGGTTAGCTTCTCCCGTGATCGGCAGCGCGCAATCGTGCGTCCTGGGCCCGCAGGACGAGCCGGTCGTCCGCGACTTCCTGGCCGCCCATCCGGTAGACGGATGTCTGATCGCCGCCCGCGTGCACGCGCTGGGCATGGTGGCGGCCGCCGGGTCGGCCGGGGATCTGTGCGCCTACTACGACGAGTCGGCCGTACGAGCGGTCTGGCTCGACGGTCCTAGCCTGGTGCTCGTCGGTGATGACGACGAGTCCGGTGCCGTCGTCGAGGCGCTGTTCCAGCACAACTCGGGTCGTCGTCGGCGGTGCTCATCCATCGTGGGACCTGCGCACCTGGTCATCCCGCTGTGGGACCGGTTGTCTGCCTCCTGGGGAAACGCGCGTGAGGTGCGCCCCGACCAACCCCTCCTGGCCCTTGACTCCGAGCCCGGCATTACTCCGCTGGCTGGTGTCCGTCGGGTGGCCCGTAGTGAACTGGACATCCTCATGCCGGCGGCCGAGGCGATGTTCCGCGAAGAGGTCGGAGTGGACCCCGCGGCCGGGGACCGGGGCAACTCCTATCGTGCCCGGGTAGCCGAACTCATCGACGCCGGTAGGTGCCTGGCCTGGATCGAGGAGGATCAGGTCCTGTTCAAAGCCGAACTGGGTGCGGTCAGTGACTTGGCCTGTCAGATTCAGGGCATCTGGGTACGCCCTGACCTTCGGGGGCGGGGTTATGGGGCCACCGGCACCGCGGCGGTCGCCGCGATCGCCCTGGCCGAGGTCGCGCCACTGGTCAGCCTGTACGTCAATCACTTCAACACCGCAGCCAGGGCGGCATATGACCGGGTGGGCTTCACCCAGGTCGGCACCTTCGCCACCGTGCTCTTCTAGAAAGCGGCCGATTCACTGGGCCGGATGAGAACGCGCTCGGAAATGGGTGGCCATCCCCTCCGACCTGGACCTGTGTCAGGGTGAGGATCATGCTTCGCCGACTCTGTGCTGCCGTGCTCGTCCTGGTTTTCGCGGTGGCCGGTTGCTCGGATACTGACGAACGAGAGAAGGCTGCCCGCGATGCGGCGAAGGCCTATCTCGATGCCTGGGCTGCCGGTGACCTGACCGCCGCCGCTGATCTCACCGACAACAGCGCCGCAGCGCTGCTCAATCTGCGAGGCGTAGCTACCTCCATGGGCCTCGGCGAAAGCGAACAACCGCTACAGACGACCCTGACGTCGGTGAACCTCACCGACAGCGGTGCCAGGGTCGGCTACCGGGCCACCTGGGATTTCGATGCGGCTCCGGATTGGACGTATGACAATCAACTGGAAGTGCGCGCCGCCGGGGAGGGCGACGAACAGACCATCGGCTGGTCGGCCTCGGCCATTCATCCAGACCTCGCCGACGGCGAGATCATCGAGTGGAGCCGAAGCCTTGCCGATCGCGCGCCGATCCTCGACGCAGCGGGAGATCCGATCTTTACCCCGACTCCGGTGGTCATCGTCGGCGTCGACCCGGGACGGGTCACCGATCTGACGTCCCTTGCGGCCACCCTCGCCTCGGCGCTGGGGATCTCGGCAGAGGAGATCGTCGCGAGCGTGTCCGCCTCCCAGCCGGGTCTGTTCGTGCCGCTGATCACCTTGCGTCGACCCGACTACGACGCGGTCAGGTCGTCGATCGTCGACCTAGCGGGCACCGTCTTCCGAGAGGAGACCCGTCAACTCGCTCCCACGGCGCGGTTCGGACTGGGGGTGCTCGGCCGGGTCGGGGATGCCACGGCGGAGGTGCTCGAGGAGGCGGGGGCTGATTACGCCGCCGGGGATCAACTCGGGACGTCCGGGCTCCAGCGGGCCTACCAGCAACAGCTGGCCGGGAAGCCAGGCCTCGCGGTGGAGGCGGTCGCCGCGGACGGCACCCGCCGAGATCTGGAACGAATCGACCCGCAGCCCGGAGGCCCGATCCAGGTCACCCTGGACACCACGATCCAGAACGCCGCCGACGCGGCGGTGGCCAGTCGCGCCGAGCCTGCCCATATCGTCGTCGTGCGGCCGGGCACCGGCGAGGTTCTGGCCGTGAGTTCGAACGCGGCGGCCAACCCGGGCAACGCCCTGCTCGGCCAGTACCCACCGGGCTCGTCCTTCAAGATCATCACCGGCGCAGCACTTCTCGGCAACGGCATCGTCGACTCGCAGACCCAGCTTCCCTGCCCCGGCACGGTGGCCGTCGGCGGTAGGGAGTTCGACAACGAGGACCGCTTCGACCTCGGCGAGGTGCCGTTCCGCACTGCCTTCGCCGAGTCCTGCAACACGACGTTCATCGCTGCCGCGCAGCAGCTTCCGACCGGAGCACTGGAATCGGCCGCGGCGAGCTTCGGCATCGGCACGCCGTGGGACCTACCCGTCGAGGTGTTCTCCGGAGAGGTGCCCGCTCCGGCGGATGTCGTGGAGTTGTCAGCGGATGCGATCGGCCAGGGCAGGGTCTTGGTGAGCCCCTTCTCCATGGCGATCGCGGCGGCAACAGCAGCCTCGGGCGCCGTACCCGTGCCCTCGCTGGTGGCAGATGCTGCTCCCGCGGGCCAGCCGCCAGCCAGCCCCTCGGCAGAGGTCATTACGGCGCTGCAGCAGTTGATGCGCGAGGTCGTCCTGACTGGCACCGGCGAGGCGCTGGCCGATCGCGGGGAGGTCTCCGGAAAAACGGGTACCGCCGAGTTCGGTACCGATGTCCCTCCATCGGCGCACGGCTGGTTCGTCGGATTCCGGCCCGACCCGGCCGGCGGCATGGCCTTCTCCGTGCTGGTCGAGAACGGCCGGTCCAGCAGGACAAGTGCCCTACCGGTAGCCGATATCCTCCTCGGCAACCTCGGCTGACCACCCTCGACATCCGCCCTTCCGGCGGGCTCAACCGTCGGTGATCGAGATGCGTACCGCGCGGGCGGTATGGCCAGCCTCGCGCAGGACAATCAGTCGCGGGTCACCGACGGCCAACCACGGACCCCTCGGCAGGGCGGCGAGCCGGGCCAGCCGCGGATCGGCCAGGGCTGCTGCAACGAGTGGGCGGTCGCCTCCGGTCACCAGGGCGGCCAACCGACCTGCCTCCGGCGCGAGGATCCGAACGGCGACCTTCACGGCCGAATCGATCAGCGCTGCGGCCTGGTTGTCTCGCCGCCGGGCGAACCGTTGCTGACTCGTCCCCCCGGCGGCCGTCTGCCCTTGGACGTACCGGCTGCCCACCTTCGATGTGAGCAGGGCTCCGGCGTCGAAGATTCCCGCCGCGTAACCGCCGCGACGGATCAGCAGAACGCCCAGCCGACGCGGACGCGCCGCATGGTCGATGAGTGCTTGCCATGGGTCGTCCGCCCCGGCGGGCAGGGGTGGGAACGGAACCTCGCAGCGTGCCGCTGAGCCATCGGCTGCACAGACCTGCACGAACTCCGACTGTGCCGCGACCTCGAGGCCACCATGGCTGGCCGCGAACCGCTCCAGCCAGCCGGCCAGGCGCTCCGGCGCGACGAGCGCCGTTCGTGTGCCGGCCCCGGACATCTCAGCTCAGAGACCGGGAAACTCGGGGCTGATCGGAGTGCTTCCGGACTGTTGATGCCAGGAGGTCTGGCGAAGGGCGGCATCGATCAGCGCAGCCAGCGAGAACGCCTTTGCCCGCTGACTGTCGGCCTGCGCGATGGCGTAGGCGTACCCCCGCGCGACACCGGATTCCAGCTCGGCCGCCAGGCGCAGTCCGCCGCCTGCGTCGGCGACGGGGAACGGCAGCTCATAGCTGACCTCGGCCGGCTCGGGGTCGGCTCCGCGCAACCGGATCAGGTCCGCCAGTTCGTCGCGACCTGCCCGGTGCGCAGCCTCGACGTCTCGTACGGACTGCCGGGCCTCAGGGCTGACGGCGGCACCGACCACGCCATAACCCCAGATCGCGCTGTGCTCGGCGCGCAGCGCCGCCTGCAGACCCTCGACCTCCTGCTCGCTCATGAGTGCGCGGCCCAGACGCTCACCCGAGCAACCGCCCGTGGCAGGTGGTGCTGGCAGCACAGCTGCCGAGCAACGCGGCGAGCTCGCCATCGGCGCGCAAGGCCGCTGTACGCAGCGCTCCCGCAGAGGCGTCAATTGCCCGATTCAGGTTCGCCAGCCCCGTTGCCGCATCCGCTGCCGGGGCGGGTGCTGGGCTCGAGGACGACGCGGGGGCAGAAGTCGGGCCAGAACCCGTCGCGGCGATCTGCGCGGCTGCGACCGGGGCGGCGGCGAGTAGCGCTTCGGTGTGCGCATTGGTCTGCGTCTGGAACTCGGTCAGGGCAACGGCGAGTTCCGGAAAGGCTGCGAGTATCTCCCGATAGAGCTTGACCAGCTCCTGTTGCAGCCGCAGGACTGGCGTGAGTGGGTCGACCTGCGGCTGCGTCTGGGCGGCGGGCGGTATGGACGGTCCTGGCACGCAACCGCTGAGTCCGCCACCCACCGCTGCCACAGCCGCCGTTGTGCCTGCGGCAGCGAGCACAGCGCGCCGCGACATCCGCGAATCGCCCACGACGGGAGTCTGTCAGTCGGCCTCGCGCGCTAGGCAACGGTAATCTCGACTAGCACGGATCGAGCGCACCGTACGACAACTGCACAAGACTGGAGGCCGACAATGAGCGCCAGCAGCGCGGGATCGGCCGCGACCCAGGAGCGGCTGACCGCGTTGGTGTCCCCGGTCGTCGAGCGGGCCGGCTACGACCTCGAGGATCTGGTGCTGACGCCGATGGGCCGGCGCAGCCTGCTGCGCGTCGTGATCGATCGCGACGAGGGAATCTCCCTGGACGACATCGCCGGGATGTCACATGCGGTTGCCGAAGTACTGGACGACGACGAGGGGGTCATCGGTAAGGCGCCGTACGTGCTGGAGGTCACCTCGCCCGGGGTCGACCGGCCGTTGACCGAGGCCCGCCACTGGCGCCGGGCGATCGGTCGGCTGGTGGAAGTCACGATCGTGACCAGTCGTTCCGCGGAGGGTTCGGAGACCGCGGAGCGGGTGCTGCATGGTCGGGTGGCCGGCTTCGACGGGTCAGCGGTGATCATGAGCGTGGACGGGGTCGAGCAGCTCGTGCCGCTGGCCGACCTCGGGCCCGGCAAGGTCCAGCTCGAATTCAACCGGCCCGACGAGAGCATCAAGCGTGAGCGGCCGCAGCGGCAGAAGGCGAAGAGGAGCCGCAGCGCCGCACTTCCTCCCGCGGAGGAGACACAAAGGCCGACGACGCACTCCCCGCCGCGGAGCAGAGATGAACATTGACATCAGCGCCCTGCGTGGGATCGAGCGCGAGAAGGGCATCTCGTTCTCCACGGTTGTCGAGGCGATCGAGTCCGCGTTGTTGACCGCCTATCGGCACAAGGAGGGCGCCGAGGCCCATGCGCGAGTCCTGGTGGACCGCAAGAGCGGAGAGGTCACGGTATTCGCTCAGGAGGTGGCTCCAGACGGAACAATCATCCGCGAGTACGACGATACCCCGAGCGGCTTCGGCCGGATCGCCGCAAGCACGGCCCGCCAGGTCATCCTGCAGCGGTTGCGCGACGCTGAGGACGAAAGCAACTTCGGCGAGTTCTCCGGCCGTGCGGGTGACCTCGTCGGGGGGGTCGTTCAGGTGCACCGGGGCCGCAACGAGCGCGGGATCGTGGTCGTCGACATCGGTAAGTTCGAAGCCATCCTTCCTGCTGCGGAGCAGGTACCCGGCGAGGAGTACACCCACGGCTCGCGGCTGAAGTGCTACGTCGTGTCCGTCATCAGGACGCCCCGTGGCCCGCAGGTGACGGTCAGCCGCCGGCATCCGAACCTCATCCGCAAGCTGTTCGCCCTGGAAGTGCCGGAGATCGCGGACGGCAGCGTGTTGATCCCTGCCGTGGCTCGTGAGGCCGGACACCGAACCAAGATCGCCGTGTACAGCAAGGTGGAGGGACTGAACGCCAAGGGCGCCTGTATCGGTCCGGTCGGTCAGCGGGTCCGCAATGTCATGAGCGAGTTGCACGGCGAGAAGATCGACATCGTGGACTACTCCGAGAACCCGGCCGAGTTCGTGGGGCATGCGCTGTCCCCGGCGCGAGTGCTGGAGGTACAGGTCATGGACGCCGAGGCCAAGGCTGCTCGGGTCATCGTTCCGGACTTCCAGCTCTCCCTGGCGATCGGCAAGGAGGGGCAGAACGCTCGGTTGGCCGCCCGGTTGACCGGCTGGCGGATCGACATCCGCAGTGATGCGGAAGCCTCGACGCCGGTCGAGGATTGAGCCGGGAGCGGACAACGGCTCCTTCGCGCTAGACTGGGCGGTGGCCGATCGAGTGCAACCGCTGCGTACATGCGTGGGCTGCCGGAAGCGTTGCTCGATCAGTGAACTGTTGCGAGTCGTGGCGGTGGACGGGCAGGTGGTCCCGGACCCGCAGCGCAGGCAAGCCGGCCGGGGAGCTTCTCTGCACCCCCGACCTGCATGCCTGGCACACGCCGAACGACGACGAGCTCTCGGACGAGCCTTGCGAGTCTCCGGAAGCCTGTCGACCGAGGCGCTGGCCACCTACCTCACCACCCATCACGACGTGCACCACGAGTACGACCAGCACCACGAGTAGGAACCCCGCGCAACAAAGCGCGCACGGACATCAGGGTCCGCGCGCACGTCGAGAGCAGGTCTTTCTCGGATGAGCACCCAGTGAAGAACCAACCGTGATCATGTTCCATCCGTAACTGAAGAGGTCGAGCGGGCAGCCGCCGCCTCACCTATGAGGAGTCCCGTTGCCAGGCAAAGCCCGCGTCAGCGCAATTGCAAAAGAGCTCGGCGTACCGAGCAAAGACGTTCTCGCCAAGCTCACCGAGCTCGGTGAGTACGTCAAGAGCCCGTCCTCCACGGTCGAAGCGCCGGTCGTCAGGCGCCTGCACGAGGCGTTCCCCACGCCCGCGCCGAAGGCGGCCAAGGCCGCCAAGGCCACCAAAGCAGCCAAGCCGGTTGCGGCGTCTGTTTCGGCCCCAGCGGTCCTCGAACCGGCCACCGTCCCGGCCCCCGCCGAGGACCGGGCACCGGCGCCGGCCCGGGCG
>JALZDV010000011.1 GCA_030862345.1 Actinomycetota bacterium
CTGGCGATGGCACAGGAAGCTGCCGACAGTGTGGCTTCAGATGCTCGCCGCAGCCAGGTACGTACGGTCGATCGCAGTGAGCGGATCCGGACCTACAACTTCCCGGAGAACCGGATCGCCGACCACCGAATCGGGTTCAAGGCCAACAACCTCGAGCAGGTCCTGGATGGGGAGCTGGACGCGATCATCGAGGCCCTTGTGCTCGCCTCCCGCACGGAGCAGCTCGCAGGATCAGGCGATCCCGGCTCGGCATGACCCCGCACTGCAGGATCACTGCCACCGGTCCCGCCCGGTCGTAGGAGCTAACCCGTATCTGCTTGCCGCCATCTGAGCCGGGACTCGCCGACCCCTACGGACCCGGCCGGCTGCGGAGTCGCGGGATGATGGCGCTATGACCCAGCGGTTCGACTGTTCCGACGACGGCCAGCGCAGGGACGGCATCGCGGCTGCTGCCACCGCTATCCGGACCGGCAAGCTGGTCATCCTGCCGACCGACACCGTGTACGGGATCGCAGCCGACGCGTTCACCCCGCGGGCGATCACTGGTCTGCTCGCCGCCAAGGGTCGCGGCCGGGCTATGCCGGTGCCGGTGCTGATCGCCGACGTCGACACCCTGGAAGGCGTGTCGACGAACCTGAGTTCGCCTGCACGGCTGCTCACCCGCGCCTGCTGGCCGGGCGGCCTGACCATCATCGTCGAGCACCCGCCCTCACTGGCCTGGGATCTCGGGGATGCCAAGGGGACGGTGGCCGTACGCGTGCCGGACGATGATCTGGCGCGCGACCTGCTCCGGGAGACCGGGCCCCTGGGAGTATCCAGTGCCAACCGCTCCGGCCGACCCCCTGCGCGGACCGCCGACGATGCGATCGAGCAACTCGGTGACCTGGTGGCGGTGGTCCTCGACGACGGTCCGCGCGCTGATGGGGAGGCCAGCACCATCGTGGACTGCACGGCCGAACCGCCGAGGGTGCTGCGCGTCGGGGCGGTCCCAGAGTCCCGGTTGCGGTATTTGGTGCCCACCATCCGTACCGTGGGACCTGATTTCGTCGAGTCAACCCGGCCGACCGATCCCACCCCGACCGCCGAGCCAGTCCAGAGACAGCCGAGTTCCGAGGAGCAAGACACCGCATGACCACCTCGCCGTACTGGGGGCCGGATTTTGCCGCCCTGCGTGAGACCGATCCGGAGATCGCCGATGTCATCCTCGGTGAACTCGAGCGGCTTCGCGGCGGATTGCAGCTGATCGCGAGTGAGAACTTCACCAGCCCGGCCGTCCTCGCCGCGCTGGGCTCGACCTTGTCGAACAAGTACGCCGAGGGCTATCCGGGCAGGCGCTACTACGGCGGCTGCGCAGAGGTCGACAAAGCTGAGGAGATCGGGATCGCCCGGGCCAAGGAGCTCTTCGGTGCCGAGCATGCCAATCTCCAGCCGCACTCCGGAGCCAGCGCCAACCTGGCTGCCTACGGCGCTTTCATGTCCCCCGGCGACACGCTCCTGGGAATGGCTCTCCCGCACGGTGGACACCTGACTCATGGCACGAAGGTCTCCTTCTCGGGAAAGTGGTTCAACGCCAAGCACTACGGCGTAGCCAAAGAGACCGAGCACATCGACTACGACGAGGTTCGGGATCTGGCTCACGAGCACCGGCCGAAGGTCATCGTGTGCGGTGGTTCGGCTATCCCGCGGACCATCGACTTCGCTGTCTTCCGCGAGATCGCCGACGAGGTCGGCGCGATCCTCATGGTCGACGCGGCACACTTCATCGGCCTCGTTGCCGGACAGGCCATCCCGAGCCCGGTCCCGTACGCCGATGTTGTCACGTTCACCACCCACAAGGTCCTGCGCGGGCCGCGCGGGGGGGCGATCGTGTGCAAGGCCGAGCACGCCAAGGCGATCGACAAGGCGGTGTTCCCGATGATGCAGGGCGGCCCGCTCATGCACTCGGTGGCGGCCAAGGCGGTCAACCTCAAGGAGTGCCAGAGCCCGGAGTATCAGGCCTACGCTCGACAGGTCGTCTCCAACGCCCAGGCACTGACGAAGGGGCTGGAAGCCGAAGGTCTGCGTGCGGTCACCGGAGGCACGGACACCCATCTCGCGTTACTCGACGTCACCGAGGCCGGCGTGACCGGTGCGGAAGCCGAGTCACTCTGCGATGCCGCCGGAATCGTGCTGAACAAGAACGCGATTCCTTATGACCCACAGCCGCCCAGCGTGGCGTCCGGCATCCGGGTGGGCTCGCCCTCGGTCACCACGCAGGGTATGGGGCCGGGCGAGATGGAGCGGATCGCGGCTCTGATCGGGAGGGCCATCCGCGACACCACCGGATCCGAGACTGCCGGGATCGCGGCCGAGGTCGGGGAACTCGTCTCTGCGCACCCGGCCTACCCCGAATCTCACGCCTGAACCGCCGGTGATGCGGTGGCGGTGAGCGGCGGTGCGTGAGTACTCGGTCGTACTGCTGACCGCGGCGATCATCACGTTTCTGATGACCTCGGTCATCCGGACCGTAGCCAGGCACTTCCGCGCCATGACCCAGGTCCGGGACCGAGATGTCCATGCCATCCCAACCCCTCGGTGGGGCGGCTTCGGCATGTACGCCGGCGTGGCCGCGGGCATGCTCCTGGCCCACCAACTCCCCGCGCTGCAACGCACCTTCGGATACAGCTCGGAGACCACGGCCGTCCTCGTGGCCGGTGGCCTGATCTGCCTGCTGGGCGCGGTGGACGACCGGTTCGATCTCGACCCGCTGACCAAGCTGGTCGGGCAGATCGCCTGTGCGGGCGTCATGGTGCTGCTCGGGGTGCAGTTGCAATACGTGTACGTGCCCTTCGGCGACATCGGCACCGTCTCGCTGGGGTCCGATGTCGGCGTGCCGCTGACGATCCTGCTCACCGTGTTGGCGGTAAACGCCATGAACATGGTCGACGGTCTCGACGGATTGCTCGTCGGAGTCGCCGGGATCGCCGCGCTTGCCTTCTTCGCCTACTCCTACTATCTGGCCCGCACCGGCTACGGGGATGTCGCGTCGGCACCGACGCTCACCACCGCTCTGCTCGCCGGGGCCTGCCTCGGGTTCCTCCCGCACAACTTCTCGCCGGCCCGGATCTTTCTCGGGGACACCGGATCCATGCTGATCGGCCTGATGCTGTCCGCCGCCGCGGTCTCGGCCGCCGGCCGGGCCGACGCACAGACCCTGTCCTCGCTCGGGGGTGTCCTGCCGCTGACGCTGCCGCTGTTGATCCCGGTGGCAGTTCTGGCCATTCCGCTGGTCGATCTGGTTCTGGCGGTGCTCCGCCGGACCAGAGCCGGACGGTCGCCGTTCTCCCCGGACAAGCAGCATCTGCACCATCGGCTGCTCGAGATCGGGCACTCCCAGCGCCGCGCGGTGCTCACCATGTACCTGTGGTCGGGGTTACTCGCCTTCGGAACGGTGGCAATGGCGATCACCGGCCAGACGATCCCGGTGCTGGTCGGGATGGCTGTCCTGGCCGTCATCGCCGTCGTGCTGTCTCAGCTCCCGAAGATCCGCCGGGCAGGTACGGCGAGCCCCCGGCCGCAGCGAGCGAAAACGCTGACCTGAGCACCGGCTAAGGCACCTCGCTCCGCGGGAGTCGGGCCGGGTCAGGGTGCGCAAGTCAGCCAGCAACGCCCTGGTAGCGTCGCGCCACGAGATGGACGCCGGCGGCCCCGAACTGAGCGACCTGCTGTCGATGGGGCTGACCATTGCCCTGTGTCTGGTCGTGGGCTTCGGCCTCGGTTCGTTGGCCGATCTGCCGTTCGACACATTCCCCGGATTCGCCCTGGCCGGGCTGGGTCTGGGTGTCGTTGCCGCGTGCTTCTACGTTTACAAGCTGTTCAAGAGGTACATGTGATGAGATGAGTTCGTCGTGGTAACCGATACCCCCTACACCCCTCCGGTCACCCGGACCACGCTCCGCCGGTCGGCCCTTGCTGCGGTCGCGGTGGGGGTGCTTACGGTCGCCGTACTGGTCCCACTCGGCCACGGTGACTACGCATTGTTCGGCTGCCTCGGTCTGGCCCTCGGGCTCGTGAATGCCGCCCTGGTCGTAATCTCAGTGGAGCGGTTCTCCGCGACCAAGCCGTCCAAGGTCCGGTTCTCCGGGTCCGTGCTGGTGCGGCTTGCCGCGATCACCGTGCTCGCGTTCGGCCTCGTTCTGCTCTTCCGTCCCGCCGGCGTTGCCGTTTTCGTCGGGCTCGCCGTGTTCCAGTTTCTCTCCATCGTTAGTTCGATGCTCCCGCTGATCAAGGAGATCCGACAGAGATGACGACCGACACCGTGAGTTCTGCGGACGTGTTGGCCGCCGAAGACATCACGCCGGGCGAGCACTGGACCGGTGAGGTCCTGGGCTTCACCCTCAACCTCGACACGATCCTGGCCACCGTGATCGCCGGCGTCATCGTCTGTGCCCTGGGCATCTATATGGCTCGCGGGGTCACCCGAGGCAGGCCGACCAAGCTGCAACTGGTGTTCGAGGCACTCACCGGCTGGGTGCAGGGTCAGGTGCGAGACGGCATGGGGCTGCGGGCTCCCCGTGGTGTCGTCGAGTTGGGCGTCACGCTCTTCGCGTTCATCCTGATCTGCAACCTGCTGGCGGCGCTGCCCACCGAGCACTACCTCCCGCCGCCAACCGCCGATGTGAACCTGGCCTATCCGATGATGCTGCTGGTCATCATCTGGGTGCAGGTCGCCGGCATCCGGGCGAAGGGTGCCAAGGGTCACTTCGGGCATATGACCAAGCCGTACGCCTTCCTTGCCCCGTTCGAGTTCATCACCCAGTACTTCGCCCGGCCGGTCTCGTTGTCCCTGCGGTTGTGGGGGAACATCTTCGCCGGCGGGATCATGGTCTCGATCATCACCCTGCTACCGGCCTACATCCTGTGGGCTCCGAACGTGGCCTGGAAGCTCTTCGACATCTTCATCGGCGTCATCCAGGCCCTGATTTTCACGCTGCTCACTGTCATATACTTCAGCGAAGCGGTGGGCAGTGACGACGAAGCAGCGGCGCACTAGGCGTCGCTGTTTCTGCTCCGCAAGACGATTCGTGCCGTACCGGCGCCGGTGTGGCACGGGAAAGAACGAGGAGAAGACATGAGTGTGTCCACTGTGTTGGCCGTTGCTGCCGAGGGAGGGGCCGATTCTTCCCTGCTCGGTCTGGCGATGGTCGGCGGTGGCATCGCACTGGGCGGCGGCGCGATCGGCGCAGCGATTGCCGACGGTCTCGTCGGTTCGGCCATGATCCAGGGCGTCGCCCGGCAGCCCGAGGCGGCCGGTCGACTGAACACCACCATGTTCCTGATCATCGGTCTGGCCGAGGGCATGTACTTCATCAACCTGGCCTTCATGGCGCTGTTCGTGTTCGTCACGGGCGCGGGGTAGAGCCACCGTCATGACTTCAAGCGTGGTGGCGGCGGAGGAGGGAACGACCAACTTCCTGCTGCCCAACGCCACCATCTTCGTCGAGTTCGTCCTTTTCCTGATCGTGTTGTTCGTGCTCTACCGCTACGTCGTGCCACCGCTGCGGCGGGCGATGGCAGAGCGCGAGGACATGGTGCGCAAGCAGGCCGCGGACAAGGAGGCGGCGGCCCGCACGCTGCAGCAGGCCAGGGAGCGCTACGAGGCCGAACTGGCCGAGGCGCGAGCGGAGGCGGCTGGCATCCGCGACGAGGCGCGGGCGGCGGCAGCACGGGTCCGTGCGGACCTGCGCGAGCAGGCCGACCTGGAGGTCGAGCGGATCCAGCGCCAGGGTGCCGAGCAACTGGCCGCGCAGCGCGCCCAGACGTTGAGCCAGCTACGCACGGAACTGGACGGGCTCTCGACCCGACTCGCCGAGCAGATCATCGGCCAGTCCCTAGCCGATGACCGCCGTCGGCAGACGACGGTGGATCGGTTCCTGTCCGAACTTGAGCACACGACGGCCGGCGGAGGGGGCAAAGATGGACGTCCTTCTCGCTGAGACCTTCGGCTTCTTGATCATCCTGTTCGTGCTCTACAGATACGTCTGGCCGATCCTGTCCGGGATGGCGACCAAACGACAGGAAGCCATCGCGCAGCAGGTCGCGGAGAGCGAAGCAGCGGCCCGCAATCTGGAAGACGCCCAGCGGCGACTGGAGTCCGCACTTGCCGAAGCGCGCGGGGAGGTGGCTCGGATCCGGGATACCGCCCGAGCTGATGCAGAGCGAATCCGGGAGGAGCTGCACGAGCAAGCCGAGCGCGAGGCCGAGCGCATCCGCCAGCGCGGGGAGGAGCAGCTCGTCGCCTCCCGTGACCAGGTGGTTCGCCAGGTCCGCGCGGAGCTCGGTGAGCTGATGATGACGCTGACGGAGCGGATCACCGTCGAGTCGCTGTCCGACGAGGATCGCAAGGCTTCCACGGTCAATCAGTTCCTCGACGAGTTGGAGCAGATGGCCCAACCCGCCCCCGAGGGGCAAGACGAGCGAAAGTTCGTTCCGGCGGGCGCTGCTGACGAGGCACACGCGTAATGCGGGCAACCAGCCGTGCGGCGCTGAGCAGCGTCGCGGCCGAACTGGACAGCCGGAGTTCGGGACGGTCGACGGCGGACATGCTGAGCCTGGCAGAGGAGCTCTTCGCAGTCGTCGCCCTCGTGCAGCGACAGCCGGCCCTACGCCGGGCACTTGCCGACACCTCCACCGACGCCGATGCGCGCGCTGGCCTGGCGGGCAGTCTGTTTGGTGGGAAAGTCAGCGAGGAGGCGGCGGCTGTGCTGGAGTCGGCCGTACGCGCACGGTGGTCGTTACCGAGCGAGTTCTCCACCGGACTTGAACGGCTGGCCATCCAGGCGGCGTTCACCGCCGCCGAAACCGGTGAGAAGCTGGACACCGTCGAGGACGAGCTGTTCAGGTTCGGCCGCATCGTCGCCGGTCGCCCGGACCTGCAACGTGCGTTGTCCGACCCCGCGGCAAGCAGCAGCCAGCGAACTGCCTTCATCGACGCGCTCGTCGGCGGCAAGGTCCATGCCGTCACCGCGCTCCTGCTGACCGCCCAGCTCACCGGCCCCGGGATGTCCAACCCGGTGCGAGCCATCGAAGAGCTCTCCGATCTCGCGGCCCTTCGGCGGGAGCGCTCGATCGCGCAGATAACAACTCCGGTCGCGCTCACCGACGAGCAGGAGCAACGTCTGGTGGAAAGTCTCTCCCGCCTCTACGACCGGCGGATCGCCCTTCAGATCGCCCTGGACCCAGACCTTCTCGGGGGGCTGGTTGTGCGGGTGGGTGACGAGATCATCGACGGCAGCACCCGGTTCCGGCTCGCAGCTGCCCGTCAGCGGCTGGTCCGCTGAACGACGAAGCCGACGAAGCCGGCTCCATGACCCCGCGCCTGCGACCACCTCCCGACATGTTCACCCAGTTCACCACCCAGACAGACAGGACGTTCACATGGCCGAGCTGACGATCTCCGCGGATGAGATCCAGAGCGCGATCGAGGACTACGTGTCCTCGTTCTCCGCCGATGCCTCACGTGAGGAGGTCGGCACCGTGGTGGACACCGCAGATGGCATCGCGCACGTGGAGGGACTGCCTTCGGCGATGACCAACGAGCTCCTCGAGTTCAGCAATGGCGTCCTGGGGGTGGCCCTGAACCTCGATGTCCGCGAGATCGGCGCCGTCATCCTTGGCGACTTCCAGGGCTTGGCCGAGGGTCAGCAGGTCACCCGTACGGGCCGGATCCTGTCCGTACCGGTCGGTGATGCATTCCTGGGGCGGGTGATCAACCCACTGGCCCAGCCGTTGGACGGACTCGGCGACATCGAGAGCGACGAGGAACGGGTCCTGGAGCTGCAGGCGGCCTCGGTGATCGACCGGCAGAGTGTGTCCGAACCCCTGCAGACCGGCATCAAGGCCATCGACGCGATGACCCCGATCGGTCGCGGCCAGCGCCAACTGCTGATCGGTGACCGCAAGACCGGCAAGACCGCGATCTGTGTGGACACGATCATCAACCAGAAGCAGGCCTGGGCATCCGGGGACCCGCAGGAGCAGGTCCGCTGCATCTACGTCGCCATCGGACAGAAGGGGTCGACGATCTCTGGTGTCCGGGCGGCACTCGACGAGGCCGGGGCCCTGGAATACACGACGATCGTCGCAGCACCGGCGTCTGACTCCGCAGGCTTCAAGTGGTTGGCGCCCTACACCGGCTCGGCCATCGGCCAGCACTGGATGTATCAGGGCAAGCACGTCCTCATCGTCTTCGACGACCTGTCCAAGCAGGCCGAGGCCTACCGCGCGATCTCGCTGCTGCTGCGCCGCCCACCGGGACGCGAGGCATACCCCGGCGACGTCTTCTACCTGCACTCCCGGCTGCTCGAGCGCTGCGCGAAGTTGTCCGACGAACTCGGCGGCGGATCGATGACCGGACTGCCGCTGATCGAGACCAAGGCCAACGACATCGCGGCCTACATCCCGACCAATGTCATCTCGATCACCGACGGGCAGTGCTTCTTCCAGTCCGACCTGTTCAACCAGGGTGTCCGTCCGGCCATGGCCGTCGGTACGTCGGTCTCCCGGGTCGGCGGTGCCGCTCAGATCAAGGCGATGAAGTCCGTCGCCGGATCGCTGCGGGTCAACCTCGCGCAGTATCGCGAACTAGAAGCGTTCTCCGCGTTCGCCTCGGACCTGGACGCGTCGTCGCGGGCAACCCTGGACCGCGGGGCGCGGATCGTCGAACTGCTCAAGCAGGACGTCTACTCGCCGTACCCGGTCGAGGAGCAAGTCGTTTCGATCTTCATCGGTACTCAGGGCCATGTCGACAAGGTGCCGGTCGAGGACATACGCCGGTTCGAGTCGGAGTTCCTGGACTACCTGCGGCACAACAAGAACGACGTCCTGGACACGATTCGGGAGTCCAAGCGGTTCGAGGACGACACCGAGGCTGCGGTCGTCTCCGCGGTCGAGGAATTCTCCAGGCAGTTCACCACCAGCTCCGGTCAGTCGCTGGTGGGTAGGGAGGCCGAGGCCGAGGCGATGGATGCCGAGGATGTCGGCCAGGAAAAGATCCAGGTCCGCAAGAAGGCTACGAAGTGACAGCCACCGGCCACGCTGAGCCGCGAGGCGGCTAGGCAATGGCCCAGATTCGCGAGATTCGACGGCGGATCTCCTCGGTCACCTCGACGAAGAAGATCACCCGCGCGATGGAGTTGATCGCCACCACGCGCATCGCCAAAGCACAGCAGCGGGTCCAGGCGGCGCTGCCTTATGCACGGGAGATCACCCGGGCCCTGTCGTCACTCGCGGCATCGGCGTCGCTGGATCACCCGCTGCTGGTGGAGCGCGAGAACCCCAAGCGCGCAGCCGTGCTCATCGTGACCAGCGACCGCGGTCTGGCCGGCGGCTATACCTCCAACGCGGTACGTGCCGCCGAGGAGCTGCAATCCCTGCTGCGCAGTGAGGGCAAGGAGCCGGTGCTCTACGTCATCGGGCGCAAGGGGATCGGTTATTACAGTTTCCGACGGCGCGCGGTAGCCCACACCTGGAGCGGCTTCTCCGAGCAACCCAGCGCCGCGGACGCCCGTGCGGTGGCGGGCACCCTGATCAGGGCATTTCTGGCCGGAGTGGACGACAAGGGTGCCGAGGCAGGGGACAACGAAGCGCACGGGGTGGACGAGATCCATCTCGTACACACCCGGTTCGTGTCCATGCTCGCCCAGGAGCCGACCGCCAACCGGATTGCACCGCTGGTCGTGGAGGAGGTCGATTACGCCGAGGACGAGTCGAGCAAGGTCTCCGAGCAGCAGCCCTCCTACGAATTCGAACCCGACCCCGAGACGCTGCTCGATGCACTTCTGCCGACGTACGTGACCAGCCGCATCTATGCAGCACTATTGGAATCGGCTGCCTCGGAGTCAGCGGCTCGACGCCGAGCCATGAAGGCTGCCACCGATAACGCCGACGAGTTGATCCGCGGGCTGACCCGTGATGTCAACCAGGCCCGACAAGCCCAGATCACCCAAGAGATCAGTGAGATCGTCGGCGGTGCCGATGCCCTCGTATCCGTAGGAAGCGACGAGTAGATGACCACGACCACAGCGCCAACCCCGACCAGCCACGACGAGAGCTCCGATGGTATGGCCGGGCGAGTTGTCCGGATCATCGGCCCGGTCGTGGACGTAGAGTTCCCGCGCGAGTCCGTTCCGCCGCTTTTCCAGGCGCTGCAGGCCGAGATCGAGCTCGAGTCCGTACGCAAGCGACTGACCCTGGAAGTGGCCCAGCACCTGGGCGACAAC
>JALZDV010000012.1 GCA_030862345.1 Actinomycetota bacterium
CCGATGCCGCTGCTGCGCGCGGGGACGAAGCCGGAGCGGTAGCCGCTGCCTATCCGGCCTATCCGGCCGCTTGGGCTGCCCTCGCTGTCCAAGCGTTGGCGAAACGCCACACCATGGAGGCGTACGCGTACGGCCGTACGGGATATCACCGTGGCCTGGATTCGTTGCGCAAGAACGGCTGGGGCGGGTACGGACCGGTCCCCGGTGACCATCCGGGCAACGTCGGCTTCCTGACGTGTGTCGCGGTTCTGGCCGAAGCTGCGGCTGAGATCGGCGAGAGCGAGGAAGCCCAACGGCTGCGGGACCTGCTCCAGGAGTGTGACCCGTCCTTCGATCCCGGACAGCTGAGCTGACCCAAGACGCCAGTCGGCAGTAATGAACCCAGACGCGGCAGGGTCACGGCGGTCGCAGCGGCGGTTGATGGCCGCTCTGTTCGGGATCGCGTTCTCCACCCAAGCGCCCTCCCCGGTCCTGCTGTACTACACCGATGCGCTGGACCTGAGTGCGCTGTCCCTGACCATTTTCTTCGCCGTCTACGCCCTCGGGCTGGTCCCGTCACTGCTGCTGGGCGGTCCGTATTCCGACCGGCGCGGGCGCAAGCGGGTCGTGGTGCCGTTCACACTGCTGTGTCTCGGGGCGCTGATCGTGTTGCTGCTCACCACGGCCGTTGGGGAACCGATGATCTACGTGGGTCGGCTGCTGCAGGGGCTCACCAGCGGCGCGGTGTTCACGGTCGGCGTGGTCTGGCTGCGGGAGTTGGCGGGGCCGGCCGGCGCCGCCGGCGCGGCGATGAAGGCCAGCGCGGCGATGGCCTCGGGGTTTGCGATCGGCCCGCTGACCTCGGGCCTGCTCGTCCAGTGGGCTCCGCTGCCGGAGATCCTGCCTTTTGTCCTGCCGACTCTGCTCGTGTCCCTGGCCTTTTTCCTGACCCGAGGTATCCCGGAGACGATGACGGTCCATCGGCCCGGGCGGCTGCAGATCGGGATCCCACCCGGCGCGGCCGCGGGATTCTGGGCCTACCTGCTTCCGGCGGGACTGATCGTCTACACCTACGCGGTTCTGTCGCTGACCGTCTTCCCGCTGCTGGTCGCCGAGCAGGGGTTCGGCGCCGTGTTCGCCCTCGTCGGGGTGAGCGCCCTGCTCGTCCAAGGCTCGGCCGCCGTGGCCACGACCCTGGCCAGGCGCTGGGGTCCGGCCACCTCCGGTTGGACCTCGGCCTTGCTGGCCGCGGCCGGTTGCGTCCTGGGCTACATCGCCGTGCAGCCAGAGGGTTGGCCGTGGGTCCTGCCGGCGTCCCTCTTGATCGGCGTCTCGGAGGGCCTCGCGATCACCTCGGGGATCACCGTGTCCGATCTGCTCGCTCCGGCGGATCGCCGTGGCGGCCTGGTGTCGGTGTTCTACCTCGTCGTGTACTTCGGCTTTGCCGTACCGACGATCGTTGCCCTGGTCGCCGGCGACTCCCTACGCAGCGGGGTCCCCATCCTGGTGCTCGGCGCGGTCGCGCTACTGCTGGCCGCTGTGCTGTTGCTGGCCGGACGTACGGTCCTGCGGCGACCGACCACAACCGGCCACGAAGCCGATCCCGTGCTGACTCCCGAGGCTGCTGGCGGCCGGACCTAGGTGGACGGACTAGCTGGGCGGTCGGGGAAAGTCAGGCGTTCTGCCACATACCCATCGTGTTGCCCTCGGTGTCCCTGAAATAGGCGGTGAAACCCATTCCGCCGACATCCTGACGACCCTGCACGATCGACCCACCCAGTGATTCGACGTGCTGCAGCGCCTGGTCGATGTCCTCGACGTCGATCGTGATGATCGGTGCGGTCAGCGGGTCCGCCCGTTTAGCCAGGCCGCCGTTGATGGCACCGGGCGTGGTCGGCATTCCCCGCTCGTCGGTCTTCGTCGTACTCAAGATGGTGTATCCCATCCCCGGCATCTCGCTTACTTCCCAGCCGAAGGCCTGGCGATAGAAGTGCTGGGCTCTGCTCACGTCGTCGGCGGGGATCTCGAAATGTACGACGCTTCCCACGGCCGCCACCTCCTCTAGTTCTCCGGTGCTAACCCGTTCATGGTGGCCCCTCCGCCGTGGTTGCGGTACCGGCTCGGCCCGTCCGGATGAACTCGCCGTACGACTCAGGCGCTGATCAGGTGCCAGCGCAGGCGGGCGTCGGCGTACCAGGTCCACTTGGTCATGGGGCGGGGAAACGGAACACCGTCGATCTCGACCCTTGCTCGGTCGCAGGCCACCTGGACGGCCCGGCCCAGGGTGATCTCGCCACGGCGCAACAGCTGTTTGTGCACGTTGACCTTGAGGCTGTCCACGCCGTTCCAATCGGGGCGCACGTCGACTCGTTGGATCTCCCCGTCGGCTACCCGCTGCTCGTCGTGATAGATCTGCGCGCCGAACCTGGAAGCGGTCGGGCGACGGGAAGTGCTGGCATCGGTCGCAGCGGTGATCCGCCCGCGCGCCAACAGCACGCCCCCCTGATCGTCGCGGATCAGACCATAGGTCTTGACCGAAGCTCCGGACAGCCGTCCCGCCCTGTCCAGCCCCCAGGTCCGGGACAGCCCAGACGCGAGCGGGTCTGCACTCGGCGTCCAGGCCACTGCGACATCCAGTCGATCGCGTCGGTGCAGGGCGACAAGAACCGCCCCCAGAGCGCAGACCGGCCCGGACACTGACACCTGCTCGGCCTCGGCGATCGCCTGCTTGACCGCGTCCCGGTCCGGGGCGGTGTCCGGCGGAAGCATGCTGAAATCCAATTCTGCCCTCATGTCGCCTCTCGCCTCCTGCCCTTACCCCAGCCAGCCGCGTCCGAGCGATTCTGACAGGACAGGCGCCGCGGAAACCGGAGAAGCTTGCGGACTTCGGCGCAGAAATCTTATCGGCTTTGACAATCATCCTCATTATGCTCCATGATGGGGACATGGCACCGGTCGGCGCACGACGTCTCGCGCCCCTAGCCATGAGTCTCATAGCCATGAGCATGGTGCTCAGTGGTTGCGGCCCCGAGGGCTCTGGCGCCACGGGTGGGCGGTTGGACGTCCAGGCGTCGTTCTATCCGCTGCAGTGGATCGCCGAACGGGTGGGCGACGAGGCCGTCGTGGTGTCGAGCTTGACCCCTCCGGGTGCCGAACCACATGACCTGGAGCTCTCCGCCCAGGATGTCGGGGCAATCAGCCAGGCCGACCTGGTCGTCTACCTGTCCGGGTTTCAGGCTGCCGTCGACGAGGCCGTTCTTCGGGAGGCCGAGGTTTCGGCCTTCGACGCGGCCGAGCACACCGATCTGAACCTGACCTACAACCCGATCGAGGAGGGCGAGCAGCCCGGCGACCGCGACGAAGCCGACGTGCACTTCTGGCTGGACCCGCTGCGACTTGCCGATGTCGCGGACGCGCTGGCCGACCGGCTGGGCGAGATGGAGTCAGACAACGCCGCCATGTTCACCGAGAATGCGCAGACCCTTCGCGCCGAACTCGAAGGATTGGATGCCGAACTGCGCCAGGGTCTGGCTGACTGTGCGAATTGGCTGCTGGTGACCAGTCACAACGCCTTCGGCTACCTCGCTGAGGCCTACGGGCTCACCCAGATCGGCATCACCGGTCTCACCCCGGAGGAGGAACCCTCAGCGGCTAGCTTGGCCAATCTCGCATCGATCGTCGAGGCCAACGATGTCCGGACCATCTATGTGGAGACGTTGGTCAGCCCGGAGATCGCCGAGACCATCGCGTCCGAAGCTGGAATAGAGACAGCGGTGCTGGACCCGATCGAAGGCCTCACCGAGGAGTCCGACGGTGCGGACTACCTAGAGGTGATGCGGTCCAACCTCGCGACCCTGAGGGCGGGTCAGCCATGCAGGTAGCAGACTCTCCGGCCAGCTGGCCGTCGTCCGGTAGCCGCCCAAGGAGCGAGGCCACACCACTGGTCCGGCTGCTCGGCGCCTCCGTCGGGTACGACCAGCGGCCGGTGCTGCAGGTGCCCAGTCTCGAGCTGCTGCCTGGGGACGCGGTCGCCGTACTCGGATCCAACGGTGCTGGGAAGTCCACGCTGATTCGCGGGATCCTGGGACTGGCCGACGTGCTGGACGGAACGGTGGAGTTGTTCGGGCAGCCACGGGCACATTTTCGTGCGTGGCACCGGCTCGGCTACGTCCCGCAGAGCCACACCGTTGTCAGCGGCATTCCCTCGACGGTCGCCGAGGTCGTCTCCTCGGGCCGTTTGGCGCGCAAGCGGTTCGGGCGACGGTTCAACGCCACGGATCGGTCCGCGATCCGGTCGGCAATCACGACGGTACGGCTGTCCAACCGAGCCGCCGACTCGGTCAGCACGCTGTCCGGAGGCCAGCAGCGGCGAGTACTGATCGCTCGGGCACTGGCCGGTGAGCCGGACATCCTGGTACTCGACGAGCCGACCGCGGGCCTGGATGCCGATAGCCGCGAGGTACTCGCCGAGACGCTCACCGGGTTGGTCGCCGCAGGGACGACGCTGCTCCTGGTCACCCACGAACTCGGCGAGATGCGTCCGCTGATCACTCGTACGGTCGTGGTCGAGCGAGGCCGAATCGCCTACGACGGTGTTCCGCTGCCACTGCGTTCACCAGGAGACGGCGGCCACGTTCCGCACGGTGTCGCCGCCGGCCACGATGCGGTCGACGCTGACTGCGAGCACCAGGACCCGCACGGCGCGCACCCCGGACGGCCTGGAATGCGCTGGTCCATCACGACCCAGAAACGTTGACCGTGCTCGACTTCCTGGACTTCGAGTTCATGCGGCGAGCACTGATCGCAGCATTCCTCGTCGGGCTCACGGCACCCACGGTCGGGGTCTACCTCGTCCAGCGGCGACTTGCTCTGATCGGTGACGGGCTCGGTCACGTCGCTCTGGCCGGAGTGGCGATCGGCGTCCTCACCAGCCAGGCGCCCGTGCTCACCGCACTGGCCGTTGCCGTGGTCGGGGCTCTGGCGATCGAGCTGATCCGGGCCCGCGGTCGGACGAGTGGTGACATCGCGCTGGCCATCCTGTTCTACGGCGGGATCGCCGGCGGAGTGGTGATCATCTCGCAGGCACCGGGTGGTACTCCGGGAAACCTCAATGCCTATCTCTTCGGGGCCATCACCACGACCACCACGCAGGACCTGCTGGTCTTCGGCGTGCTGTGTGCGGTAGTCCTGGCGGTGACGCTCGGACTGGCCAAGTACCTGTTCGCAGTCAGCAACGACGAGGAGTACGCGCTCGCCTCCGGGCTCCCGGTCCTGCGCCTCAACATGCTGCTCGCGGTGGTCACCGCCATGACAGTCGTGGTGTCCATGCGGGTGATCGGCCTGTTGCTGATCAGCGCGCTGATGATCCTGCCGATTGCATCGGCGCAGTTGTTGGCGCGAAGTTTCCGTCGAACGGTCCTCCTCGGAGTCGTCATCGGGGTGGGCGTCTCGATGCTCGGAGTCGGGCTCTCCTACTACAGCGACACGCCGTCCGGCGGCACGATCGTGTTGCTGGCGATCGCGGTCTTCGTCGTCTTCAGCCTGCTGGAGGGTGCCCGTTCGATCCTCCGCCGTAGAAGTGCTGCCACGTAGGATGCGGCAAATGGCGACTCCAACTGTCGTACGAGCTACCCGGCAGCGAACGGCCATCGCCGAACTACTGGACGGATTGAGCGACTTCCGCAGCGCCCAGGACATCCACCACCAACTGCGTAGCCAGGGTGATGGCATCGGCCTGTCCACGGTCTATCGCACGCTGCAGAACCTGGCCGAGGCCGGTGAGGTCGACGTCATCCAGACCGGCGACGGGGAGTCGGTCTACCGCAAGTGCAGCGGCGTTCACCACCATCACCTGGTCTGCCGCAACTGTGGGCACACGGTGGAGGTCGCCGGTCCGGCCGTCGAGGCGTGGGCGGACAAGATGGCCGACGAACACGGGTTCAGCGACGTGAGCCATACGTTGGAGATCTTCGGTACCTGCGCCTCGTGCCGAGGGAAGGGCTGATCGCCAGATGCCTGCGATCGTCCTGATCGGCGCCCAGTGGGGCGACGAGGGAAAGGGCAAGGCGACCGATCTGCTCGGCGGTCGGATTCCGTACGTCGTGCGATATCAGGGTGGCAACAACGCCGGCCACACGGTGGTGACGCCCGATGGTGAACACTATGCGCTGCACCTGATTCCGTCCGGCATCCTGACCCCCGGCTGCACGCCAGTGATCGGCAACGGCGTTGTCGTCGACCCCGGCGTCCTGCTGCACGAACTCGCCGGTCTGGAGGAGCGCGGAGTCGACACGTCGAAGCTGGTGATCTCGGCCGACGCGCACCTGATCATGCCGCACCATCGGGCACTGGACCGCGTTACCGAGCGCTATCTGGGCAAGTCCAAGGTCGGCACCACCGGTCGCGGCATCGGCCCGGCCTATGCCGACAAGGTCGGCCGGGTCGGCATCCGGGTCCAGGACCTGCTCGACCCCGGCATTCTCAAGGCCAAGCTGGACGCGGTCCTCCGGGAGAAGAACCAGGTCCTGGTCAAGGTCTACAACCGCAAGGCGATCGACCTCGAGGAGGTCTACGCCGAGTACCTCGGCTACGCGGACGCACTGGCGCCGCGCATCGCGGACACCCGTTCGGTACTGGCCGACGCGCTCGATCGTGATGAGTGGGTGCTGCTCGAGGGTTCGCAGGGGACGCTGCTCGACATAGATCACGGGACCTACCCGTTCGTCACGTCTTCTTCCCCGACAGCCGGTGGGGCATGCGCCGGTTCCGGGATCGGTCCGACGCGGATCCAGAAGGTCGTAGGAATCCTCAAGGCGTACACCACTCGGGTGGGCTCGGGACCGTTCCCGACCGAGCTCCTCGACCAGTGGGGGGAGTATCTCCGCAAGCATGGTGCCGAGGTCGGAGTGACCACCGGCCGCGATCGCCGATGCGGCTGGTTCGATGCCGTGATCGCCCGGTACGCGACCCGGGTCAACGGGATCACCGACTTCTTCCTGACCAAGCTCGATGTGCTGTCCGGGCTGGAGACGGTGCCGATCTGCGTCGCCTACGACGTCGACGGCGTGCGTCACGACGAGATGCCGATGACCCAGAGCGCATTTCATCATGCGAGGCCGGTGTACGAGGAAATGCCTGGCTGGTTCGAGGACATCGGCCACTGCCGGTCCTTCGATGGACTGCCGGTCAATGCCCAGGCATACGTGCTGCGGTTGGAGAAACTCTCCGGCGCCCAGGTCAGCGTGATCGGGGTCGGGCCGGGCCGTGATCAGAACGTGGTCCGCCGCGATCTCCTCACCTGACCCCAGACCGCGGGCGCCGTGGCGTAAATCAGGCGACGCGCGGGGCCTGCGGACATAGGTTGCGGCCGTGCCCTCGCTTCCCGAACTCGGCTGGAACCCGCAGCGCCCCGGCGCGCAGGTGCCGGCCGATGTCGTCATGGGCCGGGTCTCCCGCGTCGACCGAGGGGCCGCAACCGTGCTGACCCAGGCCGGTCCGTCCCGGGCGCGGATTCCCCATCGTCTACTCGGCAAAGAGGACACCGACCTGATCCCCACGGTGGGCGACTGGGTGGTGCTGACCGGGGAGGAGATCGACCACGTCCTGCCGCGTACCAGCGCGGTGACCCGCAAGGTGGCCGGCGAGCGGACCCGGGCGCAGGTCGTAGCTGCCAACGTCGATGTGGTCTTCGTCGTGGACGATGCCAGCGCACCGCCGAAGAGTCGCCGCATCGAGCGCTACCTGGCGCTGGCGTGGGAAAGCGGCGCGACACCGGTCGTCCTGCTGAACAAGGCCGACGCCACCGAAGACCCCGACAGTGCCGTCGACCATGCCAACGCGGTGGCGCTCGGCGTCGCCGTACACGCGGTGAGCGCCCGGACCGGGGCTGGCCTGCAGCTGCTGGCCGAGCACCTCGCCCCGCGCCGAACCGTTGTCCTGATCGGGCCCTCCGGCGTCGGAAAGTCCAGTCTGGTCTACGCCTTTCGTGGGGAGCATGCGGTCTTCACCCAGGACGTACGCGCCGACGGCAAGGGGCGGCACACGACGACCTATCGGGAACTGCATCTGCTTCCGACCGGCGCCCTGCTGATCGACACGCCCGGATTGCGTGAAGTCGGGTTGTGGGCCAGTGCCGAGGGTCTGGACCGCGCGTACGCCGACATCGTCGAACTCGAGGGACGGTGCCAGTTCCGGGATTGCGCGCACCGTACAGAACCGGGGTGCGCGGTCGCCGCGGCGATTGACGCCGGTGTCCTGGACCCAGCCAGGTTCGCTTCCTGGGTGAAGCTGCAGCGCGAGGTCGCGCGGGTGCAGGATCGGCGGTCGGGCTGGGAACGCGCTCAGGCCGGAGCCCGGCTTCGGGCCCGGCAGCGCTCGCTGAACGCCCGGCGCGGGCTCGAGAAGCCGCGGCGACCCCGATAGCCGAACACCCGCACAGCGCAGCCACGGCGGCGAGCAGGGCAACCTCATCCCAGCCGCCCTGGTGCGCCACGATGTCGACCGTCTCGGCGTACACCACTGTCATGATCCGGCCAAAAGCGCAATGCCCAGGCTGGTGAAGCCGACCATCGTGGCCAGCATGGGGTACTGCCCAGCGGCAAGTCGAGATCGGGGCAGCAGCTCCACCGCCCGGTCGTGTGCGGCGACCACCCCACCGATGTGACCGGCCACGATGGCGAGCACCTGGACGATCGCGATGGCAGCCGGTGACAGCACCGTGTAATCGATTGCCCTGTTCCGATGCCAAACAGGTCCC
>JALZDV010000022.1 GCA_030862345.1 Actinomycetota bacterium
GGCCTCGGTCAACTCTGGCGTACCGGTTGGCTCCTCGGCGGCCGCGAAACCGTACGGCCCGATCTGCTGCAGAGTGGCGGCGAGCAGCTCGCGTACCCCCTGCGGCCCCTCGACCGTTTTGATGTTCCAGGTGAAGGCGACCAGGTCTCGCCAGTAGCTGTCCTCGTCGAACATCGCTGCCGCGGCTTCGGCGTCCCCGGCGGTCAGCGCGCTCTCGAAGTCGGACAGCCAGGCTTGGACGCGGGCAGCCGGGCTGTCAGGGGCGCGGGCGCCGGTCTCGGCGGCGGGTCGCTCGAGGGTCTCGGTCATCGCTGCACTCCTTCTGGGTACGAGGTCAGGTCCGACGCCACGATTATGCGCCGGCCTGGGATCCCCAGATAACGTGCCGGGGTCACTGGGTGGGGAACGGGAACTGCCACCACCAGGGGTCCTCGCTGAGTTCGACCGAGGCCACCCACTTGACCCACCAGAAACCCCGCCGGCCGGGGGCGACGAGCCGAACGGGTGCTCCGTGCCCCGGTGTCAGCGGCCGCCCGTCGAGCTCGGTGGCCAGCCAGACCCTGGAGACATCGCCGGCCGGGAAGGTCCTGACGTACCCGGTCGTACTCGTGACTCGGATGCTGCGCGCGGCGCGAACCCGGGCCGGATCGAGAATCTCGTCCAGCCGTACGCCGCGCCAGGTCGCCTCGGCGTACCAGCCGTTCGTACAGTCCAGGGTCGCCGCGAAGTTGGTCGCCTCCGGCCGGTGCGCCAGCGTCGGTGCCTTGTACGGACGCCCGTCGATGACCACCTCGTGCTGATCGCCGTCGAGTGCGGGTACCTCGTCGAAGAGCCAGATGGTGACCGGGATCTGGGACGGCTCGAGTTCGTGCGAGCCGGTCTCCCGGCGGTTGTCTGACTCGGAGCCGGTGATCAGTCCGACGCCCTCGACGACGAGATAGGCCGCACCCGCGCTGGCTGTGAGTCCCGCGGTCTGCAGGAGGTGCCGGCGGGACAGGTCGGTTCGCCGTGGGCCTTGCCGGCGGCGGTGGCGCAGCACATGCCAGCCGATCAGCGGTACGGCGACCACCGCGGCGCCGACGTGGACCTGCATCGGGGTCAGACCGGCGTACGTCCGGAAGCCGCCCAGGACCGCGACAACTCCGGCGACGACGCACAGCACGATGACGCCGAGCAGGGTGAGGCTGGCAATGGCTTTGCGGGGTGCCCGGCCGACGACGGCGTTCTTCCACGGGATCAGGACGACCAGGGCCAGCCCGAGTACGCCGTGGGTGATCGTCGTGACAGCCGCGGGTACCGGCGTGCCGATTCCGAAGGCCAGCCATCCGCTGATGAACGAACCGATCAGCGCGATGATCAGCGCCAGGTTCGTCCGCCGCCCCGCCCGCCGAAACGGCCGGCGCAGCGCTGCGGCACTGCCTCCGGCGGCGACCCGTCCCGGTCGGGGCAGGGTCGGCCGGTCGGGCTCGCCCGAGGCAGCGCCACGGCCGCTGATCGGCATGCCCCCGATGATCCCCGTCGCGCTCAAGTCACGACGGTTATGCGCATAACCGTCACCAATCGGTCCGATTTCTCGCGGTTATGCGCATAACCGCGAGAAGAAGGCCGTCAGGCGGAGATGCGGTCCATGGCTCGGACAATCCGCTTCTCCGACACCGGGCCCGCGGTGCCCAATGACTGGGCGAAGAAGCTGACCCGGAGCTCTTCGAGCATCCAGCGGATCGCTTCGAGGTCCGCATCGAGCGCACCCGACGCGGGCTTGGTGTCCATCAGCTGCTGCCACTCGGCGGTGAGCGACTCCACCGTGGCTTGCCAGGCGGCATCCCGGCTCGCCTCGCGCGGCAGGTCCGCCAGCCGGATCAGCATGGCCCGCAGATACCGGGGAAGGTTCGTCAACCGCGCGCGGCCGGTCGCGTCGATGAACCCGGGATAGATCAGCCCGGCCAGCTGCCGTCGGAGGTCCTGAATCGACGATGCAGGAACGTGTCGCGCCGGTGCCTCGGCCAACGCTGCCTCGACGTCCCGGTATCCGGAGAGAATCTCCACGACCTGGCCCAAGAGGCGGGTCACCGCGGCCCGTAGCTGCTGGCGGACAGCCGTTTGCAGGGTCCGGAAGCCGGCCTCTTCGTACGGCGGACCACCGTTGGCCGCCACTAGATCATCAACCGCGCAGGCAACGCAGTCCTCGATCAGCGCGGCAATACTCGGGTACGGACTGAGCCGCAGCAACAGGCCGTCCCGGGTGGACAGGCCCTTGCCCAGCGCCGAGGTCGGACTCGGCAGGGTCAGCAACAGCAGGCGCCGGACGCCAAGCCGCATCTGGGCCGCCTGAAGGGCTGGAGATTCCGCAGCCTGAACGCCGACGCTGCTCCCCTCGTCCACCAGCGTCGGATAGATCATCACCCGGTGGCCGCCCCGGTCGACCTCGCGGGAACGCGGCAGCGTCCCGAAGGCCCAGTCCCGCAGGCCGGTCCGCCGCAGGTCGTCGACTCCGGAACTCAGGGTGGCCCGTACCTGCGGCGCTACCTGGTCGCGCAACAACGCGAGGTCCCGGCCCTGGGCTAGCGGCCGGCACTGCCCATCGACGATCCGAAAGCTCACCCGTAGATGCTCGGGAACGGCGTCGGGCTGCCAGGCATCCGGTGGAATGACCAGGCCGGTCAGCCGGCGGATCTCCCGCTCAAGGCCGGCAACCAGAGGCGCGTTCGGATCGAGCTTGGGCAAGATCGCGCGCACGGTGTCCGGAATGGGAACAAGATTACGGCGTAACGCCTTCGGCAGGGTTCGGAGCAGAGCAGTGACCAGTTCCGCGCGCATCCCCGGAACCGTCAAGTTCAGTGCCTCCCCGGAGAGTTGGTTGACCACGGCCACCGGCACGTCGACGGTGACGCCGTCGTCGACCGCGCCCGGTTCGAAGCGGTAGGTCAACGGCAGCCGCAGATCCCCGGAGGCCAGGACGTCCGGATAGGCCTCACTCGTCGCCGCCCCAGCGGCCGCGGCATTCGTGAGCATGTCCAGATCGAAGGTCAGCAGATCTGGTGACCTGCGCCGGGTCCGCTTCCACCAACTGTCGAAATGCCGGGCCGAGACCACCTCCGGGCCGATGCGCGCGTCGTACAGATCGAACAGCGCCTCGTCGTCGATCCGGATGTCGCGGCGACGTACGCGGTCCTCGAGCGCCTCGACGTCCTCGAGCACTCGCTGGTTGTGCGCGAAGAAGCGGTGCGAGGTAGACCAGTCACCCTCGACCAAAGCGTGCCGGATGAACAACTCACGGGACTGAGCTGGGTCGATCGACCCGTAGTTGGCCTGCCGCCCGGCGATCAGCGGCACACCGTACAAGGTGACCCGCTCGACAGCCAGGACCGCGCCCCGCTTGGCATCCCAGTGCGGCTCACTGTAGGTCCGTACGACGAGGTGCCCGGCGAGCTTCTCGATAGTCTCCGGATCGGTACTGGCGACCGTACGGCCGAAAAGCCGTGACGTCTCGATCAGTTCGGCGGCCATCACCCAGCGCGGCGGCTTCTTCGCCAACGCCGAACCCGGCCACAGAGCAAACCGAGCGTTGCGTACGCCCAGGTAGTCCCGATCACCTTCGCGCACCCCGACATGGGTGAGCAGGCCGGCGAGCAGCGAACGGTGGATTCCGGCGGTGTCTTCGGGCGCCCGGGTCATCGTCATACCGAGATCGCGGGCGACGCGGCGGAGTTGGCTGAGCAGATCCTGCCATTCCCGCAACCGCAGGAAGTGCAGGAACTCGCGCGAACACAGCTTGCGGAACTGGTTGCCGGACAACGCCTTCTGCCGGTCACCCAGGTAGTTCCACAGGTTGAGCAGAGCGAGAAAGTCCGACGTCGGGTCGGCGAAGCGGGCATGCGCCTGGTCGGCCTGCGGCCGCTTGTCCGCCGGACGTTCCCGGGGATCCTGGATGGACAGTGCCGACACGATGACGAGCACCTCGTGCAGGCAGCCACTGCGGTCGCCCTCGATGATCATCCGGCCCAGGCGCGGATCGACCGGGAGCGCGGCTAGTTGCCTGCCGACGGGCGTCAGCCGGTTCGGCGCGGGCCGGCGGTTCTCGAAGGCGCCGAGTTCCTCCAGCAAGGCGATGCCGTCGGCGACCGTACGGCGGTCGGGGGGATCCAGGAACGGGAATGCAGCGATGTCACCGATGCCCAGCGCGGTCATCGCCAGGATCACCGAGGCGAGGTTCGTGCGTAGGATCTCCGGGTCGGTGAACTCCGGCCGCGACTCGAAGTCCGCCTCGGTATAGAGCCGGATGCAAATCCCTTCGGAGGTACGGCCGCAGCGTCCCTTGCGTTGGTTGGCCGAGGCCTGCGAGATGGGTTCGATCGGGAGCCGCTGCACCTTGCGGCGGTGGCTGTATCGGGAGATCCGTGCCGTCCCCGGGTCGACGACGTACCGGATCCCCGGCACGGTCAGCGAGGTCTCGGCGACGTTGGTCGCCAGCACGATTCGCCGGCCGGTGTGCGGAGCGAAGACGCGGTGCTGTTCGGCCGCGGACAATCGCGCGTACAGCGGGACGATCTCGGTGCCGGGGTTGCCGGCCGTACGGCCGCGCAGGGCCTCGGCGGTGTCGCGGATCTCGCGCTCGCCACTGAGGAAGACCAGAACGTCGCCGGAGCCGGGTTCGGTGGCCAGCTCATCGACGGCGTCCAGGATCGCCTCGAGCTGGTCGCGGTCCCGGTTGGAATCCGGATCGTCGGGATCGGTCACCGGCCGGTAGCGGACCTCGACGGGGTACGTCCGTCCGGACACCTCGACCACTGGCACCGGCTGACCCAGTACGGCGGCGAAGTGGGCGGCGAAGCGGCCCGGATTGATCGTCGCCGAGGTGATGATGACCTTGAGCTCGGGTCGGCGGGGGAGGATGTCGGCGAGGTAACCGAGCAGGAAGTCGATGTTCAGACTGCGCTCGTGTGCCTCGTCGATGATCAGGGTGTCGTACCGCATCAGCAGCCGATCTCGAGTGATCTCGGCGAGCAGCACGCCGTCGGTCATCAGCTTGATCAATGTGTCGTCGGAGACCTCGTCGGTGAACCGGACCTTCCAGCCGACCGTCGCGCCGAGCGGAGTGCCCAGCTCGTCGGAGATCCGGGCCGCGATCGTCCGAGCAGCGAGCCGTCGGGGCTGGGTGTGCCCGATCAGTCCGCGGACTCCCCGGCCGAGTTCGAGGCAGATCTTGGGCAGCTGAGTGGTCTTGCCCGACCCGGTCTCCCCGGCGACTACGACGACCTGGTGTTCCTCGATCGCAGCGCGCAACTCGGCCCGCGCCTCGCTGACCGGAAGTTCAGGTGGGTAACTGATCGGGGGTACGGACGTGCGGCGGCGGGCTACTCGTTCCTCGGCCTGGCTGATCTCGGCGGCCACCCTGACGGCCTGCCGCTCCCGATCGGCCGGGTCCTTCGTCGAGCGCGCCCGGTCCAACCGCCGGCGCAGCCGCTGTTCGTCGCGCAGCATCAGGGCGGGCAGCCGGGAGCGCGATTCGTCCCGCGTGGCGGAGCTCACCCTCGCTCCCCCTTCCCGCGATCATGGAGCTGTGACCACATTTTGCGCTGGATTCTGGCCACAGCTCCATGATCGCGATGGCTCGGGTGGTCCCGGCACAGTTTGTCGGCGTCGATCCGCAGAATGGGGACCATGAGCGAGAAGTACCTGGCCAAGATCGCCGCGCTGCTGCGCAAAGCGGAGTCGACCGACAACGAGCACGAGGCGGACGCTTTCCTGCAGGCGGCTCAGCGGCTGGCCACCCTGGCTTCGGTCGATCTGGCCGTCGCCCGCGCACACGTTGCTCACTCCGAGAAGCGTGCGGCCCCGACCCAGCGCGCAGTCTCGATCGGCGAACCCGGCAAGCGCGGGCTGAAGACCTACGTCCAGCTCTTCCTCGAGATCGGCCGGGCCAACAACCTGACCTGCGACATCGCCTCGAACTCCAGTCGGGTGTTCGCCTACGGCTTCGACGCCGACATCGATGCCGCGCAAGCCCTGTACGCCTCGCTGGTCGTGCAGATGGTCCGGGCCTCGGATGCCTACATCAAGTCCGGGTGCTACGCCGAGGAACTGGTCGCCCGCCAGGTCCGGATCGAGGGCAGCGGCCGGTACCGCCGCTGGGCCAGGGCCATGCGCTACGACTACGTGCAGGAGGAGCGCCCGGTGCATCCGAGCACCGCGCGGATCAACTTCCAGCTCGCCTTCGCCGTACGGATCGGCAAGCGCCTGGCCGCGGCGAAGAAGTCAGCGCAGGAGCAGGCAGTGGCCGATGACCGGGGTACCGGCGTAGAACTGGTGCTGCGCGCCCGCGAGGTCGAGCTCGCCGACCACTACAGGGCCACCTCGACCGCCCGCGGTTCCTGGCGGGTGACCAGCTCGAACGCCGGCTACTCAGAGCTGTCTCAGCGAGCCGGGGACAAGGCCGGGCGGACGGCCAGGCTTGGTGGGGCGAAGGAGATCGGCGGCGAGCAGCGCCGCATCCGTGCGTGACTGGCAGCGCGCCATGCGGGATCAGCAGCGGGCCAAAGTGTACGACGCGGAGAACCTCGTGCACCGGATCTT
>JALZDV010000023.1 GCA_030862345.1 Actinomycetota bacterium
TGCCTGCCGTCCGGCTGCGTCAATGACGGTGCGACAGCCGCCACGCGACTTCCGGGCGTCCGCATTCTCTTCACCATGGCGCGAACCGTCTGGGCACTCACTTCGGCGTCGGGATTGACCAATACGATGTCTCGGCCGCCCGCATGCGCGATTCCGAGATTCACGGCAGGGGCAAAGCCGAGGTTGCCCCCCGAGTCGACGTACTGTGCCCCGGCCTCTTGGGCCGCGGCTCTGACCTCAACGTCTGCCGAGTTGTCGATCACCACGATGTCGACGCCGTCCAGTGCTGCCAGGGCCTTACGCAACGAATCGACGCCGTGATAGGCAACCATGATCGCGCAGACATCGACCGACGAACTAGGCAACGGACGAGCCCGCGGGCGCCGTGGGCATCGGCTCGACTGCGTTGACGTTCCGCGCGCGGGTACGCCGATGTCTGGCCGGGCTGCTTTTCTGTGGGATCCACTCCAGTCCCAGCGGGTCCCCGCGGGCGGTCAACACGGTGGCGGCCAAGGTGGCACCGATGAGCAGCCACGCCGGGATGGGTGTACCCCGCACCCAATAGATGTCGACCAGGGCGTGCACGACCGTGGCAACCTGAATGGTCAAGGCGGCCAGGGCCAGCGGTGAACTTCTGCTGTGAGGTAGGACAACAGCCGCACCACCGATGGCCAGGGCAAGGAAGGCCAGCAGTAGTGGCACACCGCCCTCGGCGAGTTGGAAGATCAAGACCTGATGCGGATCGGTGATGCCGGGCAGTCGAATTCCTCCCGTGTAGTTGCCAACCCCGACGCCGGTCCACGGTGCGGACCTGAATCGATCCATGGCGTCGGCCTGGAACTCCGTGCGATAGAGGACTGCGTAGTCCTCTGCGCCACTGAACCGGAACAGGCGGGCCCGGTCGATGGCGGGAAGATAGCTGTAGCCCACGAACAGCAGCACTCCGACTCCGACCAACCCGACGAGCAGGCGGATCCGGTCGCGCAGCCGGATGACGACGACGGCGGCTGCTGCGGCGATGAGCGATGCAAGCAGTGCCCCTCGGCTCTGAGTTGCCAGCAGACCGACGGCAAGAATTGGCGCGTAGAGAATCCAGCGGGGGGAAGGTTTGACGAGGATCGCAATGAACAGCGCAGCGGAAATGAAGCCCCCGGCGGGGTTCTTCTGTACGCCGACGAACTCTTCGGCCCCGGTCTGGAGTATCGCCGCAGCTGCCAACAGCGACGCTGCGACCAAGTAAAGCTCGAGACTGAGCCGAAGTCTTCCAGTCCTGATCAGTCCGGCACCCAAGAGCAGGCCGCCGATCACTAGCTCGACGCGTTGGAGGGCAGTAACTGCCGCGGGAATGCTCGGATGTACGGCGATGCTCAGCAGCATGGCAGCGCCATAGGCGACGAGCGGGACGCGCAGCGGGCGAAGGACTGACGTGCGTGAATCAGTGGCGGGTCGAAGCACGGCTTGCACCAGCCAGCCTGCCAGCGCGAGAACGATGAGCGCATCCGTGGCCGACAGCTCGACGGGCGAGCCGATCGGCAGGCTGCTCGGAAACGGCAACAGCGCCACCGCGAGAACCGCGGCGATGTCCGGCATGAACAACAGCAGCACGGCGACTACGACAATGAGCGCCACGAACGCGGTCACCGGATCCAAGACCGCGCCCGCGGTGGCGGCCGCCGCCGCAACCACGAGCGCGAGGCCACCGACGACGCGGCCGAGGATGCTCAGCCGGTTCACACGCCAGGCGGCCGGGATCACCGTGAGCCTCGGTGGGCCCTTCGCCGCGAGCGAGCCCGCCGGTCATCCGCTTTCAGGGCAGCGTAGGCATACCCATAACCGGAATCTGGGTCCTCGTCGGATCCGTTTACCACGACGCCCAAGACGTTTGCTCGAGATCGGGTCAACGTGTCTACTGTGCGCTTGAGGCCAGCCAGAGTTGTCGAGCGCAGCCGACCCACCACCACGACCCCTCCGACATGCACGCCGACCAAAACGGCATCGGAGACCGGCAACACCGGGGCCGTGTCGACGATCACGATGTCGTGACTGCCTTCCAGCTTCTCGATGATCTGGCGAAACATCGGTTTGCCCAGGAGTTCGCTCGGGTTCCGCACGACGGGTCCACTGGCCAACAACGTGATGTGACCGCCGGCATGCTGAAGCGCCTCGTCCAGGGGGAAGCCACCGTCCAGGACCGACGACAAACCGATCTTTGCGGACAGTCCGAATTGCCGATTCAAGGTAGGGCGTCTTAGATCGGCATCCACCAGCGCGACACGCTGACCCGAGCGAGCACAAACTACGGCCAGATTGCTGGCCAGGGTGGACTTGCCTTCGCCTGCCGACGGACTCGTAATGGCCAGCGATGGGACCAATGCACCGGTCCCGGCGAAGAGCAGATTCGTGCGAATGGTCCGATAGGCCTCGCTCCGCAGCGAATCCGGGTGAGAATTGGTCGGCAAGGGCACCTTGCGCAACTCCAACGGCACGACGCCGAGGAGTGTCTGGTCCAGCGCGTCCTCTATGCTGCGCGAGTCGCGGATCCGTCGGTCAAAGGCTTCCCTCGCCACCGCAGCGGCAAGGCCCAGAATGAGTCCCGCGGCCAGCCCGATGCCCCCATTGACCAGCGGGTCGGGGCGGAACGGAGCCGTCGGGAGTTGCGCTGCCCGTAAGGTCTTGAAGTCGAGTTCAGTCGGGGACGTCACCTGATTCAGGGTGGTCAGGACGTTGGGCAATACGCCCACGTACGCGTTCGCGACGGCTTGGGCGACCGACGGTGAGGACGCAACGACATCGACCGTGAGGACCGCGCTCTCAGGCGGCGCGGATGCGGCCACCTCGACCGCTGTGCCCACGGGCAAGCCGGCAGATGCGATGGCTTCGTTTACAACCGGGGGACTCGCCAGAATCGTGGCGAAGGACTGCACCCGCTCGGGAAGGTAAAAGGCGTCGCTACCGGCGTCGGCTTCCAGTCCGGTTTGCGACAGGGTAACGAGCAGTTCCGTCGAGGCCTTGTACTCCTTGGTTTGGAGCACCGTGGCACCTGCGGCGCCAGCCAAGCACGCCAATAGCACGACCAAGATGATCACCCAGCGGCGCCGGAGCAGGCGGATGTAGTCGGTTAGTCCCACGCGCTCCCTCAGGTTCCGGTGCATGTCGCCGGCTTGGCGGGGGAAGTCTACGCTGTGGGCGCATGCCGACCCGCCTGCGAGACGCCATCGCATGCACAGATTGCCGCAATGCCAGCGCAGCGTGCTAGGGCACGACAGATGGGCTGAGGCAGCGATGGCACCCCTGGAGGATTGCCGGGAGATGCTGATCGTGCCTATCGGGCGGGAACCTTCACCAGGCCAGACATCTAAGAGTTCGGTCGCTCAGAGGCGCGGGCCGCTCAGGACCGGTCTCTCTTCGAGGTGGGAAAGACCGTTCCAGGCAAGGTTCACCAGATGTGCCGCGACCTCGTGCTTGTTTGGCTTACGGACCTCCAGCCACCATTGCCCGGTCAGGGCGACCATTCCCACGAGCGCCTGGCTGTAGAGGCCGGCCAGCTTGGTCTCGTAGCCGCGGAAGGCGAACTGACCCTCCAAGATGTACTCGACTTGGCTGGCGATCTCTGAGATCAGTGAGGAGAACGTGCCGGTCGTGCTGGCTACCGGGGAATCTCGGATGAGGATGCGAAACCCGTCCGTCTCATCCTCGATGTAGTCCAACAGGACGAAGGCTGCCTGCTCGAGCAACTCACGTGGATCGGTTCCTTGCAGGGCCGAACTGAAGTTGCCGAGCAGCCGCTGCATCTCGCGGTCGACGACCACGGCGTAGAGGCCCTCCTTGCCGCCGAAGTGCTCATAGACCACAGGTTTGCTCACCTTGGCCCGCGCCGCGATCTCCTCGATCGAGGTCGCCTCGAAGCCGCGTTCAGCGAACAGCGCCCGACCGACATCGAGCAGCTGCTGACGCCGTTGGGCCCCGGTCATCCGAACCCGTACGGGAATCGAGTCATCCGTCACGTGTTTGACGGTGCCACCGCCACCCGCCTGGCGGCCAGCCGCATCGGGTCCGGCCAGCGGACGTCGCGGACCCAGCCGAACTTCTCGAAGAGCCAGATCAGTCGTGCCGATGAGTCGATCTGGCCCGGGAGGACGCCGTGTCGGGCGCAGGTCGGATCGGCGTGGTGCAGGTTATGCCAGGACTCACCCATCGACAGGATCGCCAGCGGCCATACATTGGCTGACTTGTCGCGAGCGGCGAACGGCCGCGCGCCCACCATGTGACAGATGGAGTTGATCGACCACGTGACGTGATGCAGCACGGCGACCCGTACCAGGCCGCCCCAGAAGAACCCGGTCAGAGCGCCGATCCACGACATGGTGATCAGGCCGCCCAGAACCGCGGGTAGCGCCAGTCCGAGGAAGGCCCACAGAATGAACCAGGCGCCGGTAAGACGAACGACGGAGTCCTTGAGCAGGTCCGGTGCGTACCGTGCCGGATTGGTCTGGTTGCGGTCGAACAGCCAGCCGATGTGGGCATGGAACATGCCCTTGGTCAGCGCGCCGACGGTGTCGCCGTACCGCCAAGGGGAATGCGGGTCGCCCTCCCGATCGCTGAAGGCGTGATGGCGCCGGTGGTCGGCCACCCACTGGGTGACCGGCCCCTGGACGGCCATCGACCCGGCTACGACCAGCGCCGCGCGCAAGGGCGCTGCGGCCTTGAACGAACCGTGGGTGAAGTGCCGGTGGAACCCGACGGTGATGCCGTGCCCGCTGATCGTGAACATGCCGACAAGCAGCGCGAGGTCGAGCCAGCCCATACCCCACCCCCAGAGCAGCGGTACGGCGGCGAGCAGGGCGACGAAGGGGACGATCACGAAGAGATACAGGACCGCTTGCTCCCAGAAACCCTTGGTCTTGCTGTAGATCGGCTGGGCTCGATCGCCGACCTTGGCGGCCGCCGGTGGCGCTGGGGGAGCGGTAATCGTCATACTCCTTACGCTAACGTAAGTTACGCAACCGTAGGTAGATTTCGGACGCGGCGGGCCTCCGGGCCGCTAGCCGGCACCGAGCCAGGCTGGCCGCTGCGCTGGCCTGTCTAGACTCGGGCTGCCCATTGGCGATGGGGGATGGGGTAATCGGCAGCCCGCCGGCCTTTGGAGCCGTGCAGTCTCGGTTCGAGTCCGAGTCCCCCAGCCACACCGCCGGCACTGTCGGTGTCCGAGCGTCATCACATCAAGGGGGTCGCGAGTGAGCGCACCAGGTCTGGCCGCCGTCGTGGTCCTTGCCGCCGGAGCAGGCACCAGAATGCGCTCCTCCACACCAAAGGTGCTGCACCAGATCGGCGGACGGAGCCTGCTGGGCCATGTGCTCGCCGCCGCCGCCCCGTTGGGAGCCGCCCAACAGTTGGTGGTCGTCGGGGCAGGCCGGGAGGCTGTCGTCCACCATCTGTCGGACATCGCGCGCGACGCGGAGACGGTCGTGCAAGGCGAACAGTTGGGCTCCGGGCACGCCACGCGGCTGGCGCTCGAGCAGGTGCGCGGCCCGGGACCGGTGCTCATCCTCAACGGTGACGTGCCGCTGCTCACAGCCGAGACTCTGTCCAGCCTGGTGGACACCCACCTCACGACGCGCGCCGTGCTGACGGTTCTGACTGCGCGGGTCGACGACACCCACGGCCTCGGTCGGATCATCCGCGGCGACACCGGAGCGCTCATCGGCATTGTCGAACACAGCGACGCCGATGGCGAGCAGCTTGCCATCGACGAGGTGAACGCCGGTGCCTACGTGACTGATCCACCGTCGCTCACCGCGGCACTGGATCAGTTGCGCTCGGGCAACGCCCAGGGCGAGCAGTACCTCACCGATACGGTTGCCCTGTTCGTCGCCGCGGGAGAGGTCGTCGCCGCGCACGTTGCGGCCGATCCCGCCGAGGTCGTCGGCTGCAACGACCGCATAGAGCTCGCCGCACGGGGCCGCACACTCAACGAACGAGTGCTGCGCCGGCACATGGCCGCGGGCGTCACCATCGTCGATCCGGACACGACCTGGATCGACGTGGATGTCACCCTCGGCCAGGACGTGCGCCTGCTGCCAGGCGCTCACCTGCATGGCCGCACCGCGGTCGGCGACGACGCCGTCGTCGGCCCGGACAGCACGCTCACCGACTGCATCGTGGGCGCGCGGGCATCGGTCGTGCGCACGCACGGGACCGGCGCTGAAATCGGCCCAGGAGCCGAAGTCGGCCCGTTCACCTACCTGCGTCCGGGTACCCGGCTGGGTCCGGAGACCAAGGCCGGAGCCTTCGTGGAGATCAAGAACGCCGAGGTCGGTCGAGGCAGCAAGGTTCCGCATCTGTCCTACATCGGTGACGCGACCATCGGCCAGCACTCGAACATCGGAGCGGCCACCGTGTTCGTCAACTACGACGGGGTTGCCAAGCACCGGACCACGATCGGCAGCCACGCGCGAACCGGTGCCGACAACATGTTCGTCGCGCCGGTCAGTGTCGGAGACGGTGCCTACACAGCTGCCGGATCGGTGATCACCGAGGACGTACCCCCCGGTGCCATGGGTGTCGCCAGGGCCAAGCAGCGCAACGTCGTCGGCTGGGTCCGGCTCCGGCGCCCCGGTACGCCAGCCGCCGAGGCAGCCCGCGCTGCCGAGGAGTCCGGCCAGCCGGTTTCCGCACCGGGTACGGTCGAGACGAGCGATCAGGGGCAGCGATGACAACGATGCGCCAGCAGACTCACAAGAGTCTTATGCTGCTGTCCGGCCGAGCGTTTCCGGAACTCGCCGACGACATCGCGGCCCGGCTCGGTGTCACACCCACGCCGACGACCAGTTACGAGTTCGCCAATGGGGAGCTCTACGTCCGCTTCGACGAATCGGTACGCGGCAGCGACCTGTTCATCCTGCAGAGCCACAGTGCTCCCATCAACACCTGGCTGATGGAGCAATTGATCATGGTTGACGCGGCCAAACGCGCCTCGGCCAAGCGGATCACGGTGGTCGTACCGTTCTTCCCTTACGCGCGTCAGGACAAGAAACACCGCGGCCGTGAACCCATCTCGGCCCGGCTGGTCGCCGACCTCTTCCATACCGCGGGCGCAGATCGGCTGATGGTCGTCGATCTGCACACCGCTCAGATCCAGGGCTTCTTCGACGGGCCCGTGGATCACCTCTTCGCGCTCTCCCTGCTGGTCGATCAGGTCCGAGAGCGTTGGCACGACAAGGACATCACCGTGGTCTCGCCTGACTCCGGCCGCGTCCGGGTCGCCGAGCGCTGGACCGAGCGTCTCGGCGGCGTACCGCTGGCCTTCATCCACAAGACACGGGACATCACCCGACCCAACGACGTCGTGGCGAACCGCGTCGTCGGTGAGGTCGCCGGTCGGCACTGCGTCGTGGTCGACGACATGATCGACACCGCGGGAACGGTTTGCAAGGCCGCGGATGCCCTCTTCGCGGCCGGTGCTACCGAGGTGTCCGTCGCGGCGACCCACGGGGTCCTGTCGGGGCCGGCCGTCGACCGCCTCAAGAACAGCCGGATCAGCGAGGTCGTGGTGACCAACACCCTGCCGATACCCGAGGAGCGACGCTTCGACAAGCTGACGGTGCTCTCGATCGCCCCGCTGCTCGCCTTGGCGATCCGGGAAGTGTTCGAGGACGGTTCGGTCACCAGCCTTTTCGAGGGCGACGGCTGACTGCCGACATGCCGGAGACTTTCCCAGCCGCTGAATCCCTGGGCGCGCTGCTTCCAACTGCCGACGATCACATCGTGGCCGCCGCCCTGGCGGCAGCAGCCGGCGCCCGATTGTTAGAGATCCGGGCCGAGCAGGGGTTCGCTGATGCAGCCGCGTTACGGGCGGCCGGTGATCGGGGAGCTCAGGACCTGCTGGCCCGGGAACTCCGGCGTCTTCGCCCGGACGACGCGGTGCTGTCCGAGGAGGCGCGCGACGACCCGGCGCGGTTGACCAGGTCGCGGGTCTGGATCATCGACCCGTTGGACGGCACGCGTGAGTTCTCCGAGCCGGGCCGCAGCGACTGGGCGGTGCACGTGGCGCTGTGGATAGACGGCGTGGTGCCGGTCGGGGCGGTGGCTCTGCCCGGTCGCGGCATCACCTTGTCGACTCCCGAGGTCGTTGCGCCACATCCGCCTACGGGTCCACCTCGGATGGTGGTCAGCCGGACCAGACCTCCTGCTGAAACTGAGGCGGTTGCCACGGCATTGCATGCCGAACTGCTACCGATGGGTTCAGCCGGAGCGAAAGTGACCGCCGTTGTGCTCGGCGAGGCCGACGTCTACGTGCACGGCGGCGGTCAGTACGAGTGGGACTCAGCCGCCCCGGTGGCGCTGGCCCTCGCCGCAGGCCTGCACGCCAGCCGCCTCGACGGATCGCCGCTGATCTACAACCAAGCCGATCCCTATCTTCCGGACCTCGTGGTGTGCCGCGCGGACCTTCGGGACGCGGTCCTGGCAGCGCTTGGCTAGGCCTGGGTCGCCGGTTGCCGGCCGGCTGCGGTTGCTGTCGCCGCTTGGTGCGCCTGGGCCAGTTCGGATCTCCACCGGCTCGCCGGGTAACGTGGTCCTCGAGCCCGGCGAGGGAGCAGGGCTGTGGGTGACCACAGCACCTCCGCTCCGTGATCGACGGCGGTGTCGTGAGCAGACCTCCGCTGGACGAGAACTCGCCGGAGCGATCAGGAGCAGACCGACGCACCCGGAGGCACCCATGGCCGAAGTACGTATCACTGCGCAGCCGCGCACCGAGTTCGGCAAGGGCTTCGCCCGACGTGCCCGCAAAGCCGGACTCGTTCCCGCGGTTCTCTACGGCCACGGCGAGGACGTACGTCACCTGTCGTTATCCGCCCGAGAATTCTCCAAGGCGCTGAAGGGTGGGTCGAACACCCTGCTATCCGTGGCCATCGACGGACAGACGCACCTCGCCCTGCCCAAGGCGGTCACCCGGCATCCGATCCGGCCGGAGTTCACCCATGTCGACCTATTGCTGGTCCGCCGCGGCGAGAAGGTGACCGTTGAGGTACCGGTCCACCTGATCGGTGACCCCGCGCCCGAGACCGTGGTCAACCAGGAGCTCACAACCCTCACCGTGGAGACCGAGGCCACCCACATCCCCCAGGGCTTCGACGTCCACATCGAGGGAAAGAACGTGGGCCAGTCGATCTTCGCCGGTGATATCACCCTGCCCGCCGGTACCACCTTGGTCACCGAGGCGGACAACCTGGTTGTCGGCTTCCTGGCCGCGCCGACCGCCGAAGAGCTCGAAGCCCAGTTGGAAGAGGCCGAGGCCGAGGTCGGGATCGAGCGCGACGCCTCCGACGAGGAGATCCAGGCTGCCGCGGAGGAAGCGGCCGAGACAACGGGGGAGCAGGACGACTCCACCGGCGGATCGGCCAGGGCCTCCGCGGACTCCGCGAACTAGCCCGCGGTCCGGCGTCCCGGTCAGTCCTGCGCCGGCCCGCGACGCCGACCATGGATCTCGCCATGTTGCCTACCGACACCGACCGAGATCCCGCCTCGCCGGGATCGGCTGCCGCGGTCGTCGTCGGGCTGGGAAATCCTGGGCCTGGCTATGCGGGTAACCGACACAACATCGGTGCCATGGTTGTGGCCAGTCTGGCCGCTGACGTCGGGGGCACGCTCAAGCGTGGGTCCGGCAAGCTGGCGCGGGTTGTGAGCCTGGCCACCCGACTGGCTGGACGGCGGGTTCTGTTGGCCACCCTCACCACCTTCATGAATGAGTCCGGGCAGGCCGTACGGCCGCTGCTCGACTACTACAAGGCAGACCTGGCGTCGTTGATCGTGCTGCATGACGAACTCGACCTGCCCTTCGGCAGCGTCCGGATCAAGAAGGGTGGCGGAGACAACGGGCACAACGGTCTTCGCTCGGTCACCGGATCGCTGGGCAGCCCCGACTATGTCCGCGTCCGGGTCGGGATCGGGCGGCCGGTCGGCCGCCAGTCGCCGGCGGACTTCGTCCTGCGCGACTTCAGTGCCACCGAGCGGGCCGAGCTGCCCGCGATTCTGGACGCCGCCGCAGATGCCGTACGGCTGATCCTCTCCCAGGGCGTGGTGGCCGCCCAGAACGACCTGCACCGCCCCTGACCGCATCTCCCC
>JALZDV010000024.1 GCA_030862345.1 Actinomycetota bacterium
GTCAGGAGAGCTGATACAGCTCGTAGGTCAGGATCTTGTCCACCCGCACGCCTCTTCCCACCGCCTGAATGCCGTTGAGCCACAGGTAGCGCTCGGCGCCGGTCTCGAACACCGGCGTGGTGTAGACGATGCCGCCCTCGGCGGGGTGTTTGGCAGCCTTGCCGCGATAGGTGATCGTGATCGGTGCACCGTCGTCGGTCATCAGTAACAGGCGAGCATCCACGCTGACGGATCCGTCGGCGTTGAGCATCAGCCAGTCGTGCGACATCTTCCCGTGCTGTTCGGCGATCACCCGATCGCTGACCCAGTGGCAGGTCAACGCCTCTCCGACGATCCGGGTGCCGGCCGGAGTGCCGGCCACGACCGTGTGCTGGTCGATCTCGATCGTCAGGGTGCCGAGGGGCAGAAGCTCCATCGTCAAAAGACCCTCCGATGGCCTGACCGGCCTTGACAGCCAGCTCGGGAAGTCATAGACAAGGGTCTCAGCCTACAGAATATGTCTCTGTCAGCAAGAAAAAGCACAAGCGGCCGAAGGTGGCGAATCCCCCGGAGCATGAACGGTCTCGGTGTGTCCCTGGCCAGCCGCAGTGGCCTGTCCGCGAGTGAGGTTGCCGAGCACGCGCAGACCGCCGAGCAGGCGGGCTTCGAGGCGGTATTCGTATCGGAGCGCTGCGCGGACGGAATGGCCTTGGCGCACAGCGCCCTCCAAGCGACGACGTCGGTCGGTGTAGGTACCGGGATCGCCAACGCCAGGTTGCGTCATCCCGTCCTGACGGCGCTGACCGCGGCAACCCTGACCGAGGAGTCCGGCGGAAGGTTCGTCCTGGGCCTTGGAGTGGCCAATCCGGCACTGAACGAGCGCGCACTCGGCCTCCCGGCGGTCAGGCCACTGCCGTACATGCGCGAGTACGTCGGCGTGCTCCGAGCCGTGCTGGCCGGTGACCCGGAATCTCCGGGGGAATACTTCTCCGGTTCCGGCTTCGTCCCTGATCGTCGGCCGATGACCAGCGTGCCGATCTTCCTGGCCGGACTGCTGCCCAAGATGCTGGCCTTGGCCGGCGAAATCGGCGACGGTGTGCTGCTGAATCTGATGACCACCGCCGGGCTGCCGAAGGTCAGCGAGCACATCGCAGTGGGGCTGGCTCGTGCCGGTCGAAGCCGCGAGGACGTCGTGGTCGCCTGCCTGCTTCCGTGCTGCATCTCTTCCGATGCCGAAGCCGCGGCCCGGGCCGCCCGCCAGGTGGTCGCGGGATATGCCATGCATCCGGCAGCCGGCCAATTGTTCACCGACAGCGGGTTCGCCGACGTGCTACTCCAGGTACGGGAGCGAACGATGGCCGGCGACAAGCAGGCTGCCGACTCAGTCAGCGACGAGATGATCGACGCTCTGGTGGCCCATGGCGAACCTGGCGTGCTTCCGGAGCGAATCCAGGCCTATCGCGATGCCGGGGTGGACCTCCCGGTCCTGTTTCCCATGCCGGTCGATGATGGATGGAGCGCCTCCATCCACGAGGTCATCAGTGCGGCCGCCATCAGCGCGGCCAAAACCCCAGAGAGCGCCCAACCCCACAGAAAGGACACCCAGCATGTCTGAGTTCCAGCGCCCGGCAGGGCTCAATCACGTCGCCTACGTCACTCGGGACACCGGCGCGACGCGCAAGTTCTACACCGAGGTGCTCGGTATGAAGCTCGTGGGTTCGGCCATGGACGAGAAGGTAGGCAGCACCGGGGACGCCGGCCGGTTCCTGCACACGTTCTTCCAACTCGGGGACGGCTCCTGCGTTGCCTTCTTCGAGATCGAGGGAGTTCAGGCCGACCACCACGACGTACCGCTTCCCCGCTGGGCGCCACACCTGGCGCTCTCGGTAGGAAGCCGGGAGGAACTGGACTCCGCGCACAAGCGGCTCCAAAACGCCGGCGTCGAGGTCATCGGCGTTGTCGAGCACGAGGGCATCTGGTCCTCGATCTACTTCTTCGACCCGAATGGGGTGCGGCTCGAACTCACCCACCAGAATCGCGAGTTGTCCGAGGATGACGCCGCACACGCGGCAAGTTCGGTCGATGCCTGGATCTCCGAGCACCCGGAAGTGGAAGTCGCGGGGTGAGTTCGCCTGGCCGGCAGGCGGGGATGGCCGCTGGCCTGGCGGCGGGGCGCCCGGAGCTGTCCTCCACCCGAATCGAGGTCACAGACGCGGCTGAGGCCGCGGAGCTGTTCCTGCAACGCGGCTGGACCGATGGCCTGCCAATCGTCGCTCCGACCCCGGAGTTGGTGGGCGGATTCGTTTCCGCGACTGGCCTGGCCCCCGACGAGATCCTCGGGAGACTCCCCGAGCAGAACCGGTCGCTCACCGTTGAGAAGCTGGCTGTCAACGCTGTGATGGCCGGGTGCCGTCCCGAGTACATGTCCATCCTGCTGGCGACCGTGC
>JALZDV010000029.1 GCA_030862345.1 Actinomycetota bacterium
CGCCCAAGCCGTCCACGCCTGGCCGATCGTCTGGTCGCGGTCCGCCCTGCCTGCCCGCTGCGCCCGATCCAGCCGACGCCCGTACCGGGCCAGAACCAGCGGCAACACGGTCAACGTCACCAGCGCGCTGGCCACCGTGATCAACATGCCGCCGATACCGAGGCTGTTCAGTAGCGGGATCGGCAGCACGATCATGGTCGCCAGGCCGACGGCAACCGCAACGGCACTGAAGACCACCGCATGACCGGCGGTGGCCATGGTCCGGTGCACGGCCTCTACACCGTCTCCCCGGTTGCGTTCCTCGCGCCAGCGGATGACCAGGATCAGGGCGTAGTCGATGGCCAGACCGATGCCCAGCAACGGCAGCATGATGACGGTGGTCTCGTGGATGGTGACCAACGGACTCACGAGCAACAACCCAAGGAACGACACCGGGATCGCCACCAACGCCATCAGCAGCGGCACCGCGGCCAGCTGGGAGCGGAACACCCAGATCAGCACGATCAGCGCGGCGGCGATGGTGATCAGCAACTTCACCGGGACGTTCAGCCCGCCGGCGTCGGTACCGGTGGCCAGCGCGTCCAGGCCGGTGATCTCCAGCCTCGACCCGGGCGGCAGTAGCGGCCGCATCGCGGCGGCGGCGGTCTGTTCCAGACCGGCGCCTTCGCCGAGTGTGCTGCCCGGCAGCCCGCCCTGTTCGACCGGCCCGCCGAAGAGCAGTCCCACCGTGACCCGCCCATCCGCGGAGCGCAGTGCGGCATCGGGGAGGTCGGCATAGCACAGTGCACGGGTGCCGGTTGCCGCCGCGGCAGCGGCGAAGGCCGACTCCAGCGCCTCGACGGTGTCCGGGTCGTCCACCGTGCTCCCCGGGGGCAGACTGACGACGGGTACGAACGGGCGTTCGTAGCCACCGGTCCCGGCTACGTCGAGGATTGCCTGGTTCGCCTGGTAGCTGGTAAGGGAGGGGTATTCGCTGCGTTCGGAGACATTCGGCAGCAACAGGGCGATCGACGCGCCACCTGCCGCGAAGAGCACGGCGACGAATGCGATGACCCGGGCGGGATTGGTTACCAGGTAGCGGGAGAGTCTTTCCATGCCTGCAGCACAGCCGACCGATCTTCCGGGCCGCTTCGGGCGCCCTTGGAGTTCTCTGTGAATCTCGCGTCGACCCGGCCGCTGGCCCGCGGTCAGGGGAGAGACTTGTCGACCGTGGACACATCTTCGGCGGGCACAGCTGCGGTCGGCACAATGCCGGCGACCCGGATTCTGGTCGTGGACGACGAGCGTTACCTCGCCGACCTGGTGGCTACGGCGCTGCGGTACGAGGGCTTCGACACCGCGGTCGCCGACACCGGTCGCCAGGCGCTGGCAGTCGTCGAGACCTACGCCCCCCATCTGCTCGTACTCGACATCATGCTGCCGGACTTCTCCGGCCTGGAAGTCTGTGCCCGCCTGCGCCGCGCGGGCCGTACTATCCCAGTGCTGTTCCTGACTGCTCGCGACGCAACCGAGGACAAGATCGGTGGTCTCGGCATCGGCGCCGACGACTACGTCACCAAGCCGTTCAGTCTGGGCGAGCTCATTGCGCGGGTGCAAGCCTTGTTGCGTCGGGCCGGCACGGCAGCCCCGGACCGAAAACTTGCCTTTGCCGACCTGGAGCTCGACGTCGACGCCCACGAGGTGCGGCGGCACGGCCAGCTGATCGAGCTCACGCCCACTGAGTTCTCGTTGCTGTACTTCCTCGTCTCCAACGCGGGCCGAGTCCTGTCGAAGCGCCAGATCCTCGCTCAGGTGTGGGAGTACGACTTCGGCGGCAACGACAGCGTCGTGCAGACCTACATCTCCTACCTGCGTCGCAAGGTCGATGTGTTCGACCCGCCACTGATCCACACGGTGCCCCGGGTGGGTTACATCGTGCGAATCGCGGGTCGCGGACCCACATGATGCGATCGAGGTCGCTGAGGACCCGGCTCAACGTCACGGTTGTCGGGCTGCTCGTGCTCGGACTGTTGCTCAGCGTCGGTGCCATCTTCGGCGCGCTGCAGGACTGGCGCTCGCGGCAGAGCGACGACCTGCTGTCCGCGGCGAGCCGCGAGATCGAGGCGCGGCTGGTCACCGGCAGCGCGGACTCCGATCAGCCCGTCACGCTGCGGGAGTCGGTGGGTGAAGTGGGTGCGCTCTGGCGGCTGTTGGCCGGGCGTGGCGATCTGCCGGCCTTCTTCCAGTTGCGTGATTCCGCGGGTCAAATCCAGGAGACCGTGGAGTTCGGCTCCGGCCCACGGCTCCCGGACCTGCTGCCCGCGGACCTGTTTCCATTGCCGATCAGCCCGGACAACCCGTCCGGCCAGCGCTTCGTCAGGGTGCCAGGCGTCGCCGACGACGATGCCGATCCGGGGTACTGGCGGTTGCGATCGGCACGATTCACCGGTTCGGCCGATCAGGTGCTGTTGGTGGGGCAACGGTCGGCCATCTCAGACGAGTTGATCAGCCGTACCGCCAATGTCGCGATCGTCACCAGCGCCGCGGTGCTCGCCGGACTGACGCTGCTATCCGGGTATTTGGTGCGTCGGGGACTTCGGCCGCTCGAGGACTTCGGCTCGACCGCAGCAGCTATCGGGGAGGGAGACCTCACCCGTCGGATCGATGACACCACCGAGCGCACTGAGGTGGGTCGGCTGGGCATCGCGCTCAACGCGATGCTCGGCCAGATCGAGAACGCGTTCCGGGAGCGGGAGCGCTCCGAGGAGCGCCTTCGCAGGTTCATCGCCGACGCGTCCCATGAACTGCGCACCCCGATCGCCACAGTGCGTGGGTACGCCGAGCTGTTCCGTCG
>JALZDV010000046.1 GCA_030862345.1 Actinomycetota bacterium
GAGCACAAGGGTGCTGCCTTCATCGAGATCTATCAAAACTGCAACATCTACAACGACGGTGCCTTCGACGTACTGAAGGACCCGGAAACCCGCGACGAGGCGATCATCCCACTGGTCACCGGCGACCCGATCCGGTTCGGCCGCGACGGGCGGAGAGGCGTCGTACGGGACCCGAACACCGGCGTCCTGGGTGTCGCCGAGGTCGCCTGCATCAGCGAGGACCAGATCGTCGTACACGATCCGACAATCCAGGATCCGTCGTACGCGTTCGGCCTGTCCCGGTTGTCGGGCACCGATCTCGGGCACACCCCATTCGGGGTGTTCCGTTCCGTGCGGCGCCCCACCTACGACGGGCTGATGGCCGATCAGCTCGACGCGGCGGTGGCTGCCTCCGGCCAAGGAGACCTCGATCGACTGCTGCACGGATCGGACACCTGGGTTGTCGGCACGGGATGACGGTTTCTTTCGGCCCGCACCGACTCAGAGCTGTGGAGTCACCCTGAGTACAACGTCTTCGCCGCCGCCGTTGGACGTCGTAACGTACAAGGCCCCGTCATTGCCGAGCTGAACCGTACGGATCCGGCCGTACGTACCGTCGAAGCCCGGCAGGCGGCTGGCCGAGATCAGCGCACCGCCCGGGTCGAGTTGAAGCGCCAGGATGCCCTCACCAGCCAGCAGCCCCACCAGTAGCAAACCGTCATACCCGCCCCACTCCGGTCCGTCCAAGAAGGTGGATCCGCTGGTGGCCACGGTCGGGTCTCCGGAGGACCAGATGGCCGGCTGCGCACCATCGATGGCCGGATCGGTCATGGGGACCGACTCGTTGTACTCACCGGCATCGGCGCCCAGTGGGTTCCAGCCGAAGTTTGCTGCGGGCCTGAGCAGGTTGATCTCGTCGTCGACATCCGGTCCGTGCTCGGCCGAGTACATCTCCTCGGTTCCAGGCCGCAGGGCCAGGCCCTGCACGTTGCGGTGTCCGTAGGTGTAGATCAGCGGGTCGGCATCCGCGGCACCGACGAAGGGATTACCCGGCCACGGCTGGCCACTGTCCGCGTCCACGCGCAACGTCTTTCCGCCCAGTGACCTGAGGTCCTGTGAGTTGCTGCCGGTTGCAGCATCCCCAGTCCCGATGACCAGTGCTCCCTCGGAGTCGAAGCGCAGCCGGCAGCCACCGTGCCGGCCAGACGTGGACGGGAAACCGGACACCAACGGGTCATCGATGCGGGTCGCGGAGGTGTAGTCCTGGCTCATTTCCCACGAGATCACCCGGACGTCCTGATCTCCTGGTCCGGCAAACCCCTGGCAAGTGAAGAAGCGACGGTTGGCGGAGAATTCGGGATCGAGGACCAGCCCCATCAATCCGGTCTCGCCGTCGGCGAACAGATCGCCGAAATCGGCCTGGATCGCCTGAACCGTGCCGTTGGGCAGGGAGGCCGACAGACCGCCGCCCCGCTCGTCGTAGATGACCGTGCCATCAGGCGCCTGGGCCAGATCCCATGGAATGGTAAGACCCCCCGCCAGGACCTCCACCACGAGTTCCGGCAACCGGGCATCCGGCGCCAGGCTGGGGCTGACTGCGGTACTGGACACGCCCATCGACGTCTGCTGCGCGCCGTCGGAACAGGCGGCGACAGGTCCACAGACAAGTATCACGAGGAGCACCTGAGTCAGCCGGCGCCGCGCTCGGTTCCTACCCATCAACAGCATTATTCACGGCTGACTGTGACCTCGATTCGCTTCACCGGGAAACGATCATGCAGTTCAATCACAGACATGAGACGCCTGCTTGCAGCTTTGTTCGCGCTGTCCGTGTTGCTAGTCGGCTGCGGAAGCGACGACCCGACGTCGTCCGGGTCGGATGCCGGTTCCGATGCCGGTGGTGCGCAGACCGGCGCCAGTGGCGGCGCTCCGTCAGGCGAGGACAGCGGTGGCGACGAGGTCGCCGGCACGATCACGATCGCCGATTTCGCCTACGGGGAGCCCTTGACGGTCGCGCCAGAGGCACTGATCCGGGTCGTCAACGAGGACTCCGCCCAACATGACGTGGACGCCACGGACGGGACGAGTTTCAACACCGACCTGCTCGGCCAGGGCGAGGAATTGACCTTCAATGCTCCGGCCGAGGAAGGCACCTACGAATTCTTCTGCAGCAACCACCCGGACATGTCCGGCGAACTGATCGTCGCCGCCTAGGGCCGCCGGTCACGAGAACTGCGAACACTCCAGGCAGCCGTCACCAGGAGTGTTGGGTTGGCGACGCATACTTGGCAAACTCTCTGGGCCGCAGGCTTTCTGGGGCATAAAAATTGTCAGAGGTGCGGTCTAGCGTCCTTGGCATGACCAGCACCCTCGCGGACGCGCCAGCAAGCTGGTACGGGGAAGCGGCAGGAGCCACCGACGGGGTGCGGGCAGCGCAGGCGTTGATCACCGAACGGATCGCAGCCGGTTCCTGGACCCTGGGCGATGACGATCTGCTCGACCGGACTCGCGACATCCTGGCCTTGCGAGCGCAGGTCGATGCGCTGCTGTTGGACACCATCGCCGAGATCGATGGCCGCGGCCTGGCTGCGGGACGGGGCTGCACGTCGACGCGGGCGGGGCTGCGCTCTGCGCACCGGATTTCCCCGCACGAGGCCGCACGGCTGGTCCCGATCGCATGCTCCCTGCGGACCGACCTGCCCGCCGTCGCGCAGGCGATGACCTGCGGTGCGGTGTCGCTGGCCCAAGCGGAGGTGATCGTCACCGCGATCGGCGACCTACCTCCTGAGACATCAGTGGGGTGCCGCCCTCAGGCGGAGGCCACGATGATCGAGGCGGCGCAGACCTTCGACCCGGTCATCCTGGCCCGGATCGGACGCCGGCTGGCCGAGATCATCGATCCTGAAGGGGTGCAGGCGCGAGACGAGCAGCAAATCCTGGACAAGGAACACGACGCGCGGACCGGAGCTGGACGCCTGCCCGACGGCAGCCAGATCAGCCCCACGTTGGCCCGGCTACTGTCCTGCGACGCCGATCTGGTCCCCGTCTCCGTCGACCCAACTGGGAACCCGCTTGATGTCGGACGTAGCAGGCGTTTGTTCACCGGCCCGATCCGCACGGCATTGGAAGTGCGTGACCGGGGTTGCGCGTGGCCAGGCTGTGACCGGCCAATCTCTTGGACGCAGGCCCATCACATCGTGGCCTGGCAGGACGGCGGCAAGACCAGCCTCGACAACGGCGTCCTGCTCTGTCAGTTCCACCACCACGAGATCGACAAAGGCGACTGGACCGTCGCCATCCAACACCAGCGCGCCTGGTTCACGCCCCCCGGCTGGATCGACCTCGACCGCAGACCCCGAATAACCCCATGCACCACCCACCACCCGCCCATGACCTCAGGCGCATAGCAACACCTTGACCAGAAGGTCATCTGGGCTCGTTCGTTACCTAACGTCGATGAAAGCTCCCGTCCCGAGCCGCCTGACATGGACGGCAACTCGAGATCGACCACACGCGGAGCTCTACAACCCGGATTGCGGCAAGCGGACACCCCCAAAGCTCCGGTGCTCGGGACGGTACTGAGTTGGCGTGCTGCGCAGGAACTGAGCGGCTTGCGTCTTGTTCAGGCAGCAGCGCTTCGGGCAGCGAGGGTGGATCCAGCGGTCGTACGGATGTTTCGCCGTCAAAGGGCCACGTCGACCACTGCGACCAATTCGATTCCCGGTACCCGTGGGCGGCGATATCCGTGACGATCCGGGTGTGGATTTCCTGCGGTGTCTCGGGGCATGGGCGAAGGGTACGGATCAATCGCGCGACGACATCGGCCCTGAACTCCCGAGAATTCCCGTCGGGATGCCCGAGTCGGCTGTGGAGCCTGCGGGTAGCCGCGAGTTGACGTGCTCGTGTCCCACACAGCCAGCTACACACCATCGCCGACCCCAGCGGTTCAGGTCAGGCGGTGCGCTCGAGCATGACGTCGCAGAGGTTGGCCAGCGCATCCCGGACTGGACCGGGCGGAAGCGGCTCGAGGGTGAGCTTGGCCCGATCCACATAGCCGGCCAGCACCGACCGCGCACTGGCCATCGCATCCGAGCCGCGCAGCAGCGTCAGCGCCTCGGCGTGCGAACGAGGGTCGCTCAGCGGGCCGGCCAGCAGCTCACGCAGGCGGTTCTCCGCAGGGTCGTTTCCGGCTCGGGCGAGCAGGATCGGCAACGTGGCGATCCCCTCCCGGAGGTCGGTGCCCGGCGCCTTGCCGGAGACCCCTTGCTCGCTGGCGATGTCGAGCAGATCGTCGGAGATCTGGAAGGCGATGCCGATCGCCTCACCGAACGAGGTGAGCCCGAGCCGGATCGAATCCGCTACCCCGGCGAACATCGCGCCGAATCGCGCAGCCGTTGCCACCAGCGAACCGGTCTTGTCGGTGAGCACTGAGAGGTAGTGCTCGACCGGGTCGGCATCGGCTGACGGACCCACCGTTTCGCGGATCTGTCCGGTGACCAACCGCTCGAAGGTACGGGCCTGGATGCGGACCGCCTCCGGGCCCAGATCGGCCAGCAGGTCCGAGGCACGAGCGAACAGAAAGTCGCCCGTCAGGATGGCGACGCTGTTGTCCCACCGGCTGTTGGCACTCGGTGCGCCGCGTCGCAGATCGGCCTCGTCCATCACGTCGTCGTGGTAGAGCGTGGCCAGGTGGGTCAGCTCCACGACGACGGCCGCCGGTACGACCCCTGGCGCCGACGGATCACCCAACTGCGCGGCCAGCAGGGTCAACAGCGCCCGGAAGCGCTTGCCGCCGGCCTCCACCAGGTGGCGCGATGCCTGGCCCACGAACTCGAAGTCACTGGCCACGCTGGTTCGCAGCAGTTCCTCGACAGCATCGAGGCCACGCTGCAGTACCGGTTCGAGGTCACCGCCGATCGTGCTCAGTCCGAGCGCCGACGCAGCTCGACCGGGGTCGGCCGACCCGGTCACTGCGTTGGAACCAGCGTGCATGTCGCGGTCTCCCCGTCTAGCCAACCAGGAAGACTTGATCGGCGATGTCCAGCAGGGCACCCGGGAACAGCCCCAGCACGACTGTGGTTGTGGCCGTGAACACCAGGACGAAGAAGGTCGCAAGCCCCGGCACCCCGACCGTCGGACCGTCCTCGGCCGGCGGGGAGAAGTACATCAGTACGACTACGCGCAGGTAGAAGAATGCGGCGATGGCGCTGGCCAGCAGTGCCACCACGACCAGCGGCCAGGCGCCGTCCTCGATCGCGGCCCGGAAAACGGCGAACTTCCCGGTGAATCCGCTGGTCAGCGGCAACCCGGCCAAGCCCAACAGGAAGAGCGTCATCACCCCCGCCGTCAGCGGCGAGCGTGAGGCCAAGCCGGCCCACTTGGACAGATGCGTCGCCTCGCCCTCACCGTCGCGGACAAGCGTCACGACGGCGAAGCCGCCGATCGTCGTCAGACCGTAGGTCAGCAGATAGAACAGGGTGCTCGACAGCCCGCGCCCGGCTGTGGCTGCATCTCCGAGCGCGATCACCCCGACCAGGAGAAATCCGGCGTGCGCGATCGAGGAGTACGCGAGCATTCGCTTGACATCGGTCTGGGTGATCCCGAGAACGGCTCCGACCACCATCGACACGATTGCGATGCTGTATATCAGTGGCCGCCAAGTCCATTCGGAAGTGCCGAATCCGACGTAGAGCAGTCGCAGGATCGCCCCGAACGCAGCCACCTTCGTGCAGGCGGCCATCAATGCGGTCACCGGCGTCGGCGCCCCCTGATAGACGTCCGGAGTCCACGCGTGGAACGGGGCAATGCCGGCCTTGAACAGCAATCCGACGACGAGTAGGGCCAGGCCCGCGATGAACAGCGCATCGGAAGTCCCAGATCTCGCCGCTGCCTCGCGCAGCTCCCCGAGGTCGACCGTGCCCGCGTAGCCGTAGGTCAGGGCCACGCCGTACAGGAAGAAGGCCGAGGCGAAGGAGCCCAACAGGAAGTACTTCACCGCCGACTCCTGGGACAGCAGCCGGCGCCGCCGGGCCATCCCGCAGATCAGGTACAGCGGCAGTGACAGCACCTCCAGCGCCACGAACATCACCAACAGGTTGTTCGACGCGGCGAAGAGCATCATCCCGCCGATGGCGAAGCTGGCCAGCGGGAAGACTTCGGTCTGTGAGTACGTAGCCGTTGCCAGCTTGCGATCCTCGGCACTGCCGACCGGTAGTGCGGCCGATGCGACGAACGCGCTCCTGGCTGGGTCGAGGGAACGCTCGGCAAACATCAGGATCGACAGTGCGCCGAGGGCAGCGATCGTTCCCTCGAGAAACAGCGCAGCTCCGTCCACGGCAACTGCTCGTGCCGCGGTGAGTTCGTTGCGCCCGGCGACGACCACGACCGCGGCCAGTGCGCCGACCGTGCCCAGCAGGGCGAGGACCACCTGGGCATTCCACCGCAGGTGGCGTGGTGCGAAAGCTTCGATGAGTACGCCGATGCAGGCCGCCGCAAGCACGATGAGCACGGGAGCCAGCCCTGCGTAGGAGATGGATGGTGCACTGAGATCGGGCATCAGCCGCCTCCTCCGTTCTCGGCTTGAGCGCTTGACCGGCCGGCTCCCACGTCCGCCATGGTGGCGTTGACTGCCGGGGTGATGATGTCCAGCAGCGGCTTCGGGTAGACCCCCAGCACGATGATCAGAGCGAGCAGCGGGCTGAGGTAGGCCAGTTCCCGCTTGCTCAGGTCCTTGAACCCGCGGGTGTTCGGCTTGATCGGCCCGTGCATCGTTCGCTGGTACATCAACAAGATGTAGAGCGCCGCCAGGATGATCCCAACGGTCGCGAGAATCGAGAAGACCGGAACCGGCCCGAAGGAGCCGAGCAGCACGAGGAACTCGCTGACGAAGCTGTTGGTTCCGGGCAGGGCGAGAGCGGACAGCCCGGCCAGCAGGAAAGCACCGGCCAGGACCGGGGTCACGCTGCTGACCCCGCCGTAGTCACTGATCGTGCGCGACCTACCGCGACTGATCAGAATGCCGACGATCAGGAACAGGGCGCCGGTCGAGATCCCGTGGTTGACCATGTAGAGCACCGCGCCGGTGCCGGCTTGGGTGGTGAAGGCGAAGACCCCCAGAGCGATGAAGCCGAAGTGCGCGATCGAGGTATAGGCGACCAGTCGCTTCATGTCCGTCTGGCCCATGGCGAGCAGGGCGCCGTACAGGATCCCGAGCACAGCCAACACCAGAATGGCCGGTGCGAACGCTCGGCTGGCATCCGGGAACAGCGGCAGGCAGTACCGCAGGAACCCAAAGGTTCCCACCTTGTCCAGCACGCCGACCAGGAGGACCGCTCCGCCGATCGGTGCTTCGGCACCGGCATCGGGTAGCCAGGTGTGGAAGGGCACGAGCGGCGCTTTGATCGCGAAAGCGATAAAGAACCCGAGGAAGAGCAGCTTCTGCAGGTCCGGATCGATACTGATCTGCCGCAGCGCGTCGAAGGCGAAGGTGCCCTGGCCGATCTCATTGGCGCTGACCACGTACAAGCCGATCACCGAGGCCAGCATGACCAGTCCGCCAACGAGGCTGTACAGGAAGAACTTCAGGGCCGCGTACTGGCGTCGTGGCCCGCCGAAACTGCCGATCAGGAAGTACATCGGGACCAGCATCGCTTCGAAGAACACGTAGAACAGGAAGATGTCGGTGGCCGCGAAGACCCCGATCATCAGCGACTCGAGGACCAGCAGCCAGGCGAAGAACGCCCGCATGCTGCCGCTGTTGCCCGTGCCGGCCTCGGCTCCCTCATTCCAGGACGCGCCGATGACCACGGGCACGAGGACGCCGATCAGCAGGATCATGACCAGCGCGATGCCGTCCGCGCCGAGGGAGAACTGGACGCCAAAATCAGGAATCCACTTGTAGGACTGGACGAACTGGAAGCGGGCGCCAGTCGGCTCGAAGGCAACCGTCATCAGGACGCACAGGACCAGCACGACCAGCGAGACGCCGAGCGTTCCGCGACGGATCAGGTCTAATCGGTCCTTCGGTACGGCCAGCAACCCCAGCCCGGCCAGCAGCGGCAGCAACAACAGGACCAACAGGAAGGGGAAGTCGTTCATACGAACCTCACCGCAAGGAAGGCAACGGTGACGACCAGCGCCCCGCCGAGCATGCTCAGCGCGTACGAACGGACGAATCCAGTCTGGGTCCGGCGCAGCCGCCCCGACGTGCCGCCGAGCCCGGCGGCCAGGCCGTTGACCGCGCCGTCAACGCCTCGGTTGTCGACGAAGACCATCGCGCGGGTGAGCCACTGGCCAGGTCGCATGAACACCGATTCGTTGAAGGCATCTCCGTACAGATTCGCCCGCGCGGCCTTGATCAGCGGAGAGACGTTGACCGGCGGCCGGATCGGGACCTCGCGGCGGGCGACGAAGAACCAGGCCGCAATCACGCCCAGAGCGACCACGGTGGTCGTGCCGATGGAGACCACGATCGGTGGGACGACGTGTGCGGCTTCAGCCTCCGGACCGAACACCGGCTCCAGCCAGTCGGCCAGCGGCGCCACGTTGACCAGGATGAAGCCGGCGAAGACCGACCCGAAGGACAGTACGATCATCGGTACGGTCATCACCGCCGGCGACTCGTGCGGATGGGCGTCCTTGTCCCACCTGGGCCGACCCAGAAAGGTCATGACCATCAGGCGGGTCATGTAGAAGGCGGTCAAGCCCGCGGCCAGCATCGCCCCGCCGCCGAGGATCCAGCCCAGTGTCCCGCCCGAGTCGAAGGCGACCTCGATGATCAGGTCCTTGGAGAAGTAGCCGGACAGGAACGGGAAGCCGATCAGGGCCAGGTAGCCCAGCGCAAAGGTGACGTAGGTGATTCGCATCCTCGACCCGAGGCCACCGAACTTGCGCATGTCCACCTCGTCGTTCATGCCGTGCATGACCGACCCGGCTCCGAGGAAAAGGCCAGCCTTGAAGAACCCGTGGGTGAGCAGGTGCAGGATCGCCACCGCGTACCCGGCCGTACCGAGCCCGGCGGCCAAGAACATGTAGCCGATCTGGCTGACCGTGGAGTACGCGAGCACTTTCTTGATGTCGTCGTAGGCGCAACCCACGATCGCCCCGTACAGCAGGGTCACCAGCCCGACGATCGTGACCACCGTGCGCGCGGTCTCGGACAGGTCGAACAGCGGCGCGGACCGGGCGATGAGATAGACCCCGGCGGTGACCATCGTCGCGGCATGGATCAGCGCCGAGACCGGGGTCGGGCCCTCCATGGCATCGGGCAGCCACGCCTGCAGCGGCACCTGCCCGGACTTGCCGCATGCACCGAGCAGCAGCAGCAGGCCGATCGCGGTGACCGTGCCGGCGGCCAGGCCACTGGCTCCGGCGAAGACGTCTGCGAACGACGTCGAGCCGAGAGTGGCGAACATGATGAAGATCGCCAGGATCAGGCCTACATCGCCGACCCGGTTCATGATGAACGCCTTCTTCGCGGCGGTCGCCGCAGTCGGTCGCCGGTACCAGAAGGCGATCAGCAGGTACGACGCGAGACCCACACCCTCCCAGCCGATGTAGAGGGTCACGTACCCGTTGCCGAGGACGAGCAGCAGCATCGCCGCGACGAAGAGGTTCATGTACCCGAAGAACCGGCGGCGGTCCGGATCGTGCTCCATGTAACCGACCGAGTAGATGTGGATCAACGCGCCCACACCGGTGATCAGCAGCGTGAACACCGCTGACAGCGGATCGAAGAGCAGGCCGATATCCACCTGCAGCTCACCGACCGGGATGAAGCTGAACAGCGTGTCGGTGACCGCCTTCTCGCCGTCGGCCTGCCCGGCCAGCGCAGCGACCAGAGCGACAGCCAGGACGAAGTCGGCAACGATGGTGAGACAACCGATCAGGTGGCTGACCCGGTCCAACCGCCGCCCGCCGAGAAGCAGCACCGCCGCACCGATCAGCGGGATAAGGACGAGCAGCCAGGCAGAGCCGAGCAGGCCGCTGGCAGGTATGTAGGAGGTCTCCACCGCGGCCTCCTCAGTACTTCAAGAGGTTCGCGTCATCGACCGAGGCCGAACGTCGGGTGCGATAGATCGACATGATGATGGCCAAGCCCACGACGACCTCGGCGGCGGCCACGACCATCACGAAGAACGCCATGATCTGCCCGTCGACGGTGCCGTTGATCCGGGCGAAGGTGACCAGAGTCAGGTTCGCCGAGTTGAGCATCAACTCGATGCACATGAAGACGACGATGGCGTTACGGCGGATGAGCACGCCGACCGCGCCGATCGTGAACAGGATGGCCGCTAGGACGAGGTAGTACGTCGGACTCACGACTGCCCCGCTTTCTGGCGGTTGTGGCCAAAACCGCCAGTCATGGGTTCGGCACCCCGTCCCGGTTCGCGCCGCTGTCCACCGTGATGTCGTCTGCGCGATCGATGGACCCTGAGGCGATGGCCGGTGGAGTGCGCATCTCCAGGCCGGTGGCCCGGCTGTCTTCGGCCACCGAACCGTCGGGGAGCAGCGCCGGGGCGGCCACCGAGTTGCCGCGCGCGTACACCCCGGGACCGGTCAAGGTCTGTGGGCGGGGGCCCCTCACCCGGGCGATGGACTGCTCCTTCTGACCCGGCCGGGCGCTGGCCTCGCGCTCGATGTGGGCCAGGATCATCGCCCCTACCGCGGCAGTGATCAACAGTGCGCTGGTCAGCTCGAAGGCGAGCAGGTAGTCGGTGAACAACAACCGGGCGATCGCCGGCACGTTGCCGCCGTCTGCATTGACCTCCGCCAGCCCGACGGACTCGACGCCGGAGGTGGCATCGGCGACCAGACCGCCGACCAGCCCGGCGAAACCGATGCCGAGCACGATTGCGGCCAGCCGTTGACCGCGCAGGGTCTCGACGATCGAGTCGGAGTAGTCACGACCCACGAGCATCAGCACGAACAGGAAAAGGATCATGATCGCGCCGGTATAGACAATGATCTGAACCGCTCCGAGGAACGGAGCCTGCTGCACGAAGTACATGGCGCCCAGGCTCAGCATCGTCAGCACTAGCCACAGAGCCGAATGGATGGCGTTGCGGGACAGGACCATCCCGATCGCGCCCGCCAATGCGATCGGGCCCAGGATCCAGAAGGCAACCGTTTCCCCGCTGCTGAAGACCTCCGCCGCCAGCACAGCTGAGTCGTTCACTTTCGGGTCTCGCCCAGCCGCTTACCGAGTTCGTCGGCGTCTGCGCCGATGTCATCAGCGGAGGCCGGCGCGGTCGCCTCCGGCGGGATGGAGTGCGCCTGCGCCGCAGCGCCGGCGGTTTGCTTGATCGGCTCTTTACCGACGTAGTAGTCCTGCTCGGAATCGCCGAGGCGCATCGGATGCGGCGGCTTTTCCATGCCCGGCAGCAACGGGGCCATCAGTTGCTCCTTGGTGAAGATCAGGTCCTGCCGGTTGTCGTCGGCGAGTTCGTACTCGTTGGACATGGTCAAAGATCGAGTCGGGCACGCCTCGACGCACAACCCGCAGAAGATGCAACGCAGGTAATTGATCTGGTAGATCGCGCCGTAACGCTCGCCGGGTGAGTACCGGGCCTCTTCGGTGTTGTCGCCGCCCTCGACGTAGATCGCGTCGGCCGGGCAGGCCCAGGCGCACAGCTCACAGCCGACGCACTTCTCCAGCCCGTCCGGATGCCGGTTGAGGACGTGTCGACCGTGGTATCGGGGTTTGGTCGCCTTCTTGTCCTCGGGATAGGACTCGGTGGTCACCCTCTTGAACATGTTGCCGAAGGTCACCCCGAAGCCCTGCAGCGGCTTGGGCAGCAGGCTAGGCACGGTTGCCTCCGGAGCGCTTACCTGCGCCGACGGGGTCCTTCTTGGCAAGTTCCCGTTTCACCAACTGCGGGTTCGGTGGTACGACGAGGTCCAGCGGTGGGGTGGGGAATGTCCCCGGCGTCGTCGGCGGAACGCCCTCGCGCACCGCCGGGTCCTTCGTCTTGTCCGGCCAGAGCCACACGGCGGCCATCACCAACACCAGCACCGGGATGCCGACATAGAGGGCGATCTGGCCGGCAGCCAGGTCGTACTCGCGGGACAGGACCCGCATCGTGGCCACGACCAGTATCCAGAGCAGGGCGACTGGAACCAGGACCTTCCAACCGAAGCGCATGAACTGGTCATAGCGCATCCGGGGCAGGGTCCCGCGCAACCAGGTGAAGATGAACAGTCCCAGGATGACCTTGCCGATGAACCAGAGCACCGGCCACCAGCCGGAGTTCGCCCCGTCCCAAATCGAGATCGGCCACGGGGCCCGCCAGCCGCCGAGGAACATCGTCGCGGCCAGCGCCGAGACGGTCACCATGTTGATGTATTCGGCCAGGTAGAACAACGCGAACTTCAGGGAGGAGTATTCGGTGTGGAAGCCGCCGACGAGTTCGGATTCCGCCTCGGGCAGGTCGAACGGAGCGCGATTGGTCTCGCCGACGACCGCGATGCAATAGATCAGGAAGGAGAGCGGCAACACCACGGCGTACCAGCCGGGACCGTCGAAGGTCAGGCCGAAGGCGCTGACTTCGCCACCGCTCTCCTGCGCCGAGACGATCCCGGACGTCGACATCGTCCCGGCGTAGAGGAACACCGCGACGATGGACAGGCCCATCGCGATCTCGTAGCTGATCATCTGCGCGGCGCTGCGCAGGGAGCCCAGCAGCGGGTAGGTCGAGCCAGAGGCCCAGCCGGCGAGGACGATGCCGTACACGCCCATCGCCGAACATGCGAGTACGACGAGTACGCCGACCGGAAGATCGGTGAGTTGCAACGGGGTTCGTTTCCCGAAGATGCTGACCATCGGGCCGATCGGGATGACCGAGAAGGCGAGGAATGCCGGCACGGCGGCGATCACGGGAGCCAGAAAGTAGATCGGCTTGTCGGCCAGCGCCGGCATGAGGTCTTCTTTGAAGGCCAGTTTCAGACCGTCGGCAAGACTCTGCAGCGAACCTTTCGGTCCCACGCGATTGGGCCCGACGCGCTGCTGCATCCGGCCGACGACCTTGCGTTCGAAGAAGATCGCGAAGAGGGTCAGCACGACCAGCAGCGCGAAGATGGCGACAACCTTGATCAGGATGATCCACCAGACGTCAGTCCCGAAGTCGGCCAACGTCGGGGATTCCGACGCCAGAACAGTCCTCATGACTCAGCCCTCCTGATGGTGACCACGCCACCGGGAGCGGTGCCGAGATCGGTTCGCAGGGCACTGCCCGGTGAACGCATCGGGATCCAGACCACCTGATCTGGCATCTCGGTGATCCGCGCGGGCAAGGTCACCGAACCCACTTCCCCGGTCACCCGCACCGGCTCACCCTCGGCGATCCCCAGCTCCGTGGCCAACGATTTCGGCAGCCGCAGGATCGCCGCCCGCGCGGTCCCGGCCAATGCCGGCTCATCCACCTGCAGCGACCCCTCGTCGAGCAGGTGCCGCCAGCTGGCCAAGATGGCCTCCCCGGCACGCACGGCGGGCTGGGACGGCGCGCGAGTGGTCGGCAGCGCTGAATCACGCTTGCTGCGATGCCGACCGATCCTGGCCAGCTCCGTCGTCGCGGCTTCCGGGCTCGGCAGGGCGAGGTCGACGTCGAGTTCGTCTGCCAGCCCGTGCAGGACGCGTCCGTCGGGAAGCATGCTGCTGGAAATACTGGCCCGGAACGGGCGGCGGCGGCCCTCCCAGTTGAGATAGCTGCCGCTCTTCTCGGCGGCGGCTGCCACCGGGAAGACGACATCCGCGAACTCGGTGACGGCGCTGGGCATCAGTTCCAGGCTGACCAGGAAGCCGACGCGGGCCAACGCTTGTCTGGCCAGTCCGGGGTCAGGAAGGTCGTCCGGGTCGAGTCCCCCGACGAGCAGTGCGCCTAGGGCACCGTCGCGGGCAGCGGTCAGGATGTCGGTCAGGTCGCGCC
>JALZDV010000126.1 GCA_030862345.1 Actinomycetota bacterium
GCCGTGTCCAGCTGGTTCGTCGAGGTGACCCGGTTTCGGGACCGGATGGTGGAGCTCAACCAGCAGATCACCTGGGTCCCGGGTCATGTGCGCGACGGCTCGTTCGGAAGGTGGCTGGAGGGCGCCCGAGACTGGTCAATTAGCCGTAACCGCTTCTGGGGCAGCCCGATCCCGGTGTGGGTCTCCGATGACCCGAACTATCCACGGACAGACGTCTACGGCTCGCTGGACGAGATGGAACGGGACTTCGGCGTGCGCCCGACCGATCTGCACCGTCCCTACGTCGACGAGCTGATCCGACCCAATCCCGACGACCCGACCGGGAAGTCCAGAATGCGCCGGGTGCCGGAGACCCTCGACTGCTGGTTCGAGTCCGGCTCCATGCCCTTCGCCCAGGTGCACTACCCGTTCGAGAACCGGGACTGGTTCGAGGACCACTATCCGGGCGACTTCATCGTGGAGTACTTGGCCCAGACCCGCGGCTGGTTCTACACACTGCACGTGCTGGCCACGGCGCTGTTCGACCGGCCTGCATTCCGGACCTGCGTCGCACACGGGATCGTCCTCGGGGACGACGGGCGCAAGATGAGCAAGAGTCTGCGCAACTATCCGGACGTGTACGAGATGTATGACTCCTACGGTGCCGATGCCATGCGCTGGTCGCTCATGGCCTCGCCGATCCTGCGTGGTGGCGACCTATCGGTGACCGAGACCCTGATCCGGGACTCGGTGCGCCAGGCCATCCACCCACTCTGGAACGCCTGGTACTTCTTCGGCCTGTACGCCAACGCCGAGTCCTACGCCGCACACTGGCGTACCGATTCCGGCAACCTATTGGATCGCTACGTCGTGGCCAAGCTGAGTCGGACGATCACGACAGTGACGGGGTCGATGGATGCCTACGACATCTCGGGTGCTTGTGCCGAGGTCCGCTCGTTCCTGGACGCGCTGACCAACTGGTACATCCGGCGCAGCCGTGATCGGTTCTGGGCCGGCGACTCCGACGCCTTCGACACCCTCTTCACCGTCCTGGAGGTGACCTCCCGGCTGGCTGCTCCGCTGCTTCCGATGATCACCGAACAGGTCTGGCGGGGCCTGACCGGCGAGGCCTCCGTTCATCTGACCGACTGGCCCTCGGCACAGGATCTGCCGGCCGACGATGAGTTGGTCGCGGACATGGACGCTGTGCGGTCGGTCTGCTCCGTGGCGCTGTCGATCCGGAAGGCGAACAAGGTCCGGGTCCGCCAGCCGCTGTCAGCATTGACGATCCAGGCTGTCGATGCCGAGCGGTTGCGCGGCTATACCGCGCTGATCGCCGATGAGGTGAATGTCAAGGCTGTCCACTTCCAGGCTCCGGACCCGCAGTCGTTCCTGCTGCGTCCCAACGCCCGCGCCCTCGGGCCACGGCTCGGTGCCAAGGTTCAGGACGTCATCCGGGCCGCCCGGACTGGGGACTTCGCCGAGAATCCCGATGGCACTGTGACCTGTGCCGGTGTGGTCCTCGGCCCTGGCGAGTTCGAGCTGACCCCCGCGGTGGGGGACGACACCGCCACCCGCTTCGAGGACTCGCGGGTGATCACCCTCGATCTCACTCGCACCCCCGAACTCGAGGCCGAGGGCCACGCCCGCGACGTGGTGCGCGGCATCCAGGAGTCTCGACGTGCGGCCGGACTGGCTGTCTCCGACCGGATCACGGTCAGGCTGCGCGCGAATGCCGCCGGGACGCTGACCACCATGCGAGCGCACGCGGAGTTGATCGAACGCGAGACTCTGGCCACCGATCTGGCCTTCGAGAATCTCCCCGTTCCGCACGGAAGCGGTCAGGATCCGCACAGTCCGGACGCGACGGCTGCGGCCGATGGCTGGGAAACATCCGCAGTCGACCTGGGCCGGGCCGGCACGGTTTATCTGCAACTACGGCGCGCCGGAGATCAGGGCTAGTAGTCGGCGGACCTGGCCCGGCGCGACCGGCCGGCCAAAGTGGCATCCGGGCGGCACCGGCCACATGGAGTGAAGCCGTCCTCCCGAGCCTCGTTCACCGGCAGCGGGATCGCGTCTCGGCCATCCAGGTGACCGCAGACCGCGATGTGATACCGCGGGCGCCGGTCCACTACGAGGACCTCGTCGCTGAGGTCGATGATCAGCAGCAGATCGGCCATGTCGACGTCCTCCTCACTCGGTTCACCCACCGGGTCGCTGGCCTCGTCCTCCCCGGCGGGCAGGTCGGTGGCCATGGAACCGGCAGCATCGGCGGCTCCATGTCCTTGGGTGTCGGCTGTCGGGCGGCTGGCTGGGGGCTGCGCTGCCTCCAGTTGAGGCGCCGCGACTGCGGGCTCGTCCGGGGCCGATGCCGTGGCAGCCGGCACCTGAGCCTGGGGTCCGTCGACCACCTCAGCCCGCCGCAACGCCCGACCGCGCTGGACTGCCGAGACAGCGACTGCAAAGCCGCCGACTGCACTGGACGTGATGGAGGCCCAGACCAAGTGCGGATCAGCCTGAGCCAGACCCGCGACAAGTAACCCGATGGCTCCCAGGACACAGCAGAATCCGACCAGGATCATGGGCGGCTAGCGGTTGTCGGAGGCGACAGCGAGTGCGGATCGCAAGCGGGCATGAGCTGGGCCGAGAGGGAGGAAGGAGCCGACCGACTCGATCCTTGGACGTCGGCTCAGTGTCCGCTGCGTGACCCCTGCTCGCCCGAGCCGCCGGGGGCACCGGGGTTGGGCCGGTTGCCGCCGAAGGGATTCTGTCCGGCCGCGACCGGCTGGCCCTGGGTGTTGGCTTGCTGGCCCGGCTGGCCCGCACTTCCGGGCCGCGCCGCGGGTCCGGACGGCTCGGCCGAGCCCCGGCCATTGAGCTCGCGCAGATGCAGCTCGAGGTAGGACTTCAACCGCGAGCGGTACTCCCGCTCGAAGGTCCGCAACTGGTCGATGTTCTTCTCCGCCGTTATCCGCTTCTCTTCCAAGGCCGCCAGGGTCTCGACCTGCTTGCGCTCGACGTCCTGGGTGATGGCGGCGGCCTTCGTACGGGCCTCCCGTTCCATGGTCTCAGCGCGGTTCTTTGCTTCGCTGACCATAGACTCTGCGCGAGACTTGGCATCGCTGAGCATCCGCTCGGAATTCGTCCGCGCCTCGCTGAGCATGCGGTCACTCTCTGCCTTCGCAGAACTGCGCAGCTGCTCGGCCTCAGCCGTCGCCTCGGCGACGTACCGGTCCGCAGTTTCGGTGGCCAACTGCAGTACCCGGGAGGTGCGGTCGTTGTCGATCCGCCCCACCGGTCCGGCCTGGCTGGCCGGTGCCGGCTCGGGTGCCGGCGGCGGAGGCGCGGCTGCCGGAGGTGGCGGGGGCGGCGCTGCAGGACGAGCGGGCTCGGCGAAATTGGTGCTGGTCTGGGCGTTGCTGAAGCGCTCGTCCCGAGCGCTTGTGCCGGATGATCCACCGCGGTCGACGAGGGCTCGCAGCTCGGCGTTCTCTTCGATCAACCGAGTGAGTTCCGCCTCGACGACGTCGAGGAAGGCGTCCACCTCATCCTCGTCATATCCCCGTTTGCCGATGGGCGGCTTCTTGAACACGACGTTGTGGACGTCGGCTGGAGTCAGCGGCATCGGTCAATCACTCCTGAGGTTACGGGTCTGAACTGAACAAGATATTGGAACTGGGTGCAGCTGGGTACCTGAGAACGCATCGATAGAAACCGTCAGTACGCCAGCGACAGTGTGAACTGTCGCAACACGAACACCACGATCAGTAGAACCATAAACCCGAGGTCCAGCTTGACCGAGCCCAGGTTCAGTGGGGGCAGCACTCTGCGTAGCAACTTCAGAGGTGGGTCGGTCGTGGAGTAGATGACTTCCAGGCCGGCAGCGGCGCCTCCACCCGGGCGCCAGCCACGCGAGAACATCATGACCCAGTCCATGACCAGTCGCGCCAGCAGCAGCAGCATGAACAGCAACAACACAAAGGCAACGACCTGCCAGAGGATGCTCACTGGTGTCTTTGCCCCTCGAGAGTGATGGGTGATCGGCCAACCGCTGTGCGCTGAACGCCGTCAACCCGTCACCCGCGTCAACTCTGGTTGAAGAACGCGTTCTGCTTGAGCCGCGCCTTGTCCTCTGCGGTGACGGACACATTCTGCGGGGAGATCAGGAAAACCTTGTTCGTTACTCGTTCGATGCTACCTCGCAGCCCGAAGGACAGCCCGGCCGCGAAGTCGACGAGTCGCTTCGCGTCCGAGTCGTCCATCTCACTGAGGTTCATGATCACTGGAACGCCGTCACGGAAATGCTCGCCGATGGTTCGCGCCTCGTTGTAGGTCCGGGGATGCAGCGTGGTGATCCGATACTCAGCCGCGACCGACGGGGCTGAACTCGGCCGCTCACGCAAGGCCACTCCGCCGGCGGGCAGTGCACCTGCGAGGCCGGTTACGGCTGGAGCGCTGCGGCGCGGGCTCCGGGAGCGCTCCAGGTCAGCGGCCGCGGCCGGGTGAGCGGCTGGGGTCTCGGTGTAGTCGTCGTACCCGTCGTAACCCTCGTCGGAGTACTGGTCGTACTCGGCGCGGTCGTCGTCCTCGACGAGACCGAGGTAAACGCCCATCTTGCGCATGGCTCCGGCCATCGGGACAACCCTCTCCGTCGATCTCTGCTCAAGTCTGGTGTTCGGAGGCTAGCTTCCGGGGTCCGAACAACGCCGTTCCGACACGCACGTGCGTGGCGCCGGCCGAGATCGCCGCCTCCAGATCGCCACTCATGCCGGCCGAGATGATGGTCGCCGAGGGCTGGATCGCTTGCAGTGACTCGGAATAGCCGACCAGTCTGTCGAAGGATTCGCGCGGATCACCAAGCGGCGGGGCCACTGCCATCACTCCGCGGACCCGCAACTGTTCGGCAGTCAGCACCGCGTCGATCAGGGCGGCCAGGTCGGCTGGGCGAACGCCTCCCCGGTTCGGATCCGGGTCGGGATCCAGATCGATCTGCAACAGCACATCCAGGGGCCGGCTGCGCTGCCCTGCGGCCCGATCCAGGGCCGTCACCAGGCTCGGACGGTCGACCGACTGCACCATCGAGGCGAACCCGGCGACTGCACGTGCCTTGTTGCGCTGCAGCTGACCGATGAAGTGCCAGCGCGGCATCTTCCCGCTGCTTGCCGCCGACATCTCGGCAGCCTTGGCCACGGCCTCCTGGACCTTGTTCTCGCCGACGTCGAGAACTCCGAGGTGCACGATCTCGGCGATCCGGTCGGCGGGCACTCCCTTGCTCACGGCGACCAGCGTGATCTCCTCCGGATGCCGCCCCGCCCGAGCGCAGACAGCCGCGATCCGGCTCCGTACCTCCGCGAGCCTTGTTTCGGCCGTCATGACGTCCAGACGACACCGACCTGGCGGCCGGTGATCCCGTCCCGGCGATAGCTGAACAGAGTCGGGTCCTCGACCGTGCATCGCGGATCGCTGACGATCCGCCCGATTCCGAGCCGACCGAGTTCGACTGCCAGGGCTGCGCGCAGATCCAAAGCTGGCGCTCCGGACCACGTGCGGCTCGCCCCACCGGGGGCAACGGACCCGACGAAATCGGCAATCTCTGCGGAGACCTCGTAGCAGCGCCCGCAGATGGCCGGCCCGAGCAGAACGTCCAACCCGCGAGGCTCGGCACCCAACTCGACCATTGCCTCGACGGTCCTGGTCACGACACGTCTGCGGACTCCTTCGCGCCCCGCGTGTGCGGCTGCGACGATCCCAGCCTGCGCATCGGCCAGCAGGACCGGAACGCAGTCGGCCACCTGGACCACCAGTGCCACACCAGGGGTGTCGGTGACCAGGGCGTCGCAGACCGGGACCCGGTCCGACGGGCCCGATCTGACGACCGTCACCTCGCCACCGTGGACCTGATGCATCCAGGTGAAGCTCCCGCGGTCCAGGCGCAGTTCGGCTGCCAGCCGATCTCGGTTGCGCTCGACCGTCCTCGCGTCATCCCCGACATGAGCACCGAGATTGAACGTGTCATACGGCGCCCGGCTGGCCCCTCCTTGCCGCGACGTGACGACCCGCCGTACTCGCGCAGTGGCTGGGGTCAGCGTAGGAACTCCGGGATGTCGAGGTCGTCATCGAAGTCCTCGGCGGCCAGCGGACGCCCCGACGGCGGGACGGCAACCGGCGACGGAGCAGGCGGCGGCAACTCCCGACCGCCGTAGGAGGACGTCGACCCGTTGAGCGCAGCATGCGGTGTTTCCGACGTGCCTTCGGCCGGCACCGACGGATCGGCCTTCTTGTAGGTCGGAGTTCCGCCGTCGAACCCGGCCGCGATGACCGTGATCCGCACCTCGTCACCAAGAGCGTCGTCGATCACCGCTCCGAAGATGATGTTGGCGTCGGGATGTGCGGCATCCGCGACCAGTGAGGCCGCTTCGTTGATCTCGAACAGTCCGAGGTCCGAACCGCCCGAAATGGATAGCAGGACCCCGTGCGCACCCTCCATCGAGGCCTCCAGCAACGGACTGGCGATGGCTTGTTCGGCTGCAGACAGGGCTCGGTTCTCGCCCCGGGCGCTGCCGATCCCCATCAGCGCCGATCCTGCGCCGGACATCACTGCTTTCACGTCGGCGAAGTCCAGATTGATCAGACCGGGCGTGGTGATCAGGTCAGTGATGCCGGAGACGCCGGAGAGCAGCACCTGATCTGCGGTCCGGAAGGCGTCCATGACGCTGACGTTGCGATCCCCCAGCTGCAGCAATCGGTCGTTGGGGATGACGATCAGGGTGTCGCACTCGTTGCGGAGCTCGGCGATGCCCTGCTCGGCCTGCACGGCACGGCGTTTACCCTCGAAGGAGAACGGCCGGGTGACCACGCCTATGGTCAGGGCGCCGAGCTTGCGAGCCATGCTGGCAACGACCGGCGCCCCCCCGGTGCCCGTGCCGCCACCCTCCCCGGCGGTCACGAAGACCATGTCAGCCCCTTTGAGGACCTCCTCGATCTCCTCCCGGTGATCCTCCGCGGCCTTGCGCCCGACCTCGGGCAGGGCGCCGGCGCCCAGGCCTCTGGTGAGTTCCCGACCGACGTCGAGTTTGACGTCGGCATCGCTCATCAGCAGAGCCTGTGCGTCGGTGTTGATGGCAATGAACTCGACGCCCTTGAGGCCGACCTCGATCATCCGGTTGACGGCGTTCACGCCGCCCCCACCGATGCCGACTACCTTGATCACGGCTAGATAGTTGTGTGGAGGTGTCACGGTGCCGCTCCCTGGAGTCTTACCCTCTACTGAAGGCTTATAGTTATGTCAACCTGTCGGCTCCGCAAACGGTAAGTGACGAGCCGGGTCAGTCCCGGTCAGGCGCGCCGGGCGCGGCTCCAGAAATTCGCCAGGGGTTGGCGCTCGAGTGTCCACAGAGGAAGCTAGCGCTGTGACCGAGCCGCCGACACCCGCCGAGGTGATGCTCGGCGCGACCAAGGCGACGTTGCGGACTGGGCGGGTGGGTCCGGCGCAGGTCGTCAAGCAACAACTGGATGCCCTGACAGCCGCCGGTTATCGACTCTCCCCCGAGCCCGGTGACGGGGGGTCAGCCATGCTTCTGGCGACGGCGAAGCGGGCGTTCTGGTCCGGTCGTTTTCGTCCTGCCGAGGTGATTGCCGTGCAATTGGGCGAACTTGCCGCGGCTGGTTTCTACTTCGATCTGCGCAACGGGCAGGAAGGCGTTGCCTGCGATGAATTCGCATGGGGCCCAGATTCCTTCGAATCCTGCGCGGAGTGCGGCCTGTCCTTCTGGCGGCATGGGGAGGGCGACCCGCAAGACTCCCGGTCGCAGCAGGGGTAGCCGGAGCTAGCCCGCAGCGGCTCGAGCGCTCAGCCGTCTCTCGATCGAAGCCAGGTGGCTCTCTGAATCGTCCTGGGCAGTGTCGATCACCAGCCGCTCGCCCTGCCATGGCTCATAGTCGCGGTCGACGACTGCCGGCCAGTCCGGCACCTCCCAGTCCGCCAGATCGGATTCCCGCTGCTCGACCTGTCGTTGATGCCGTTCCCGATCCGAGCACACGACTTGGACGAACAGCACGTC
>JALZDV010000163.1 GCA_030862345.1 Actinomycetota bacterium
GCGGACCGCGGCCCCGGGCAGCACGCCTCCGAAGGGCTCCCCCGTTCGGATCGACTGCAGGTCCCGCAGGACGACGAACTTCCGCACTGACCCCACCTCACCTCGACATCGGCGCCCTCGGCCGCTGCATTACAGCCGGCAGGAGTCTAGGGAATGCTGCCGGCGCGGGTACAGGTTTTCCGAGCCTCATCGATCTCGAGCTCCGCTGTGTGACGCCCACACACCGCGAAGCGGTGAGGCGACTGGCGACTCACATAAGGCCCAGCGGTGCTCGCACGAGCGTGTAGACCGCCACCGCCGCAGAGAGACCCAACAGGACGCGCACGGGTCTCCTGTGCCTTACGAGGCCCCTGTCCCACTGGTCGGTATCCCCGTAATAATGGCGAGCCAGGGTCATCGCGGCCCGTCCCAAGCCGAAGGCCATACCGGCGGCCAAGCCCTGCACCCAGCTGGCCTGCAGCAGGACGGCGACAAGGGCCAGGTGGGGAAAGGAGCTGGGCACGTACGTCCGAAGCCCGGTCCCCAACTCGTAGCCGAACTGGAGCGCACCTCCCCGGCTTCCGTCCTGGACGATCCAGACCGGCACCTGTCGGCGGTTCTGGGGCAGGGCCAGCCGGAGCCAGCCCATCTCGGTGACCAGGATGACGATCGCGGCCCCCACCAACAGGAGGGACCGGGCGCCTTCCGGGGTCAGGGGGCGCAACAGCGAACCGACGACGACGGCCAGCAGGCCAGTGGAGACGCCGCCGGCCAGCAGGCCAGTGGTGAAGAGTCGCAGGGCGGGGCCTCGCCAGACCGACGAGTTCAGCAGTTCCGCTGAGTTGAAGCTTCAAGGAGAACCGGAGACCGCGTAGCCGGCTGCGAGCGGCAGCAGGACCCACCCGATGGCCACCGCGAACTCTTCGCCTCCTGCGGCTAGCACCCCGACCAGGACCGCGGCAGCCAGGGCGACACCCACCGCCGGTGCCACCGGATGCGTGACCCACCGACGACGGCATCGGAGGGCCGTCCGGACCCCCGAGTCGCTCACCGTTGCACCTTAGAGCCGAGCGGCACAGATGGTGTAATGGTGGGTGAAATTCGAGGCACCGCACGCCTTATACCACATCTCGCCGTCGGCACATCGGTACGTCACGCCGGCGTAGGCCCATCGCCAGGCGGCGCGACCGTTGCACCGGGTCTGGAGCGATCCGAGGTACCAGTTGGGACAGGCGCCGGTCGGTTTGTCGTCTTCCCGGTGCCACTTCGTTGCGTTGCAGTAGCCTGCGTGGACGTAACCGCCGATGCAAAGCACGCTGTCGGGGTCGTAGCTGTAGATCGTGCAGTTGAAGTACTCGGTGAGCGCTCTGGCGGTGGCGTCCTCCAGGCTCTGCCCCTTGCCGGTTGGCGCAGGCAACATTCCCACTGCCGCCATGCTCGCCTTGACGGCCTTGTCGGCGACCAGGGTGGTGACAGCGTGCCGACTGGCGAGCCGCTTGCTCAGTGCCTTGTGCGCAGGACTGGGCGGCACGCGGTCGGCGGGTGGCTCGTCCAACGATGGAAGTGTGCTTTCGGTCAGACTCATGACACATCGTCCTTTGCTGTTCGCCGTCCGCCGTCGACGGCGGTCGGTAGTCGCTGGTACTTGCGGGTGTATTCCTCAACCGTCCGGCGCAGGGACTCAATGGATCCCACCGGCTTCGCCTCGAGCACCGTGCCATCGGCGTCGACGAGCACCAGGGCTGGCCGCCAAGGCACGTTGAGCCGGCGGTACGCCTCCTCGTCAACGTCCACCACGATGTCGGCCCCGTCCAGCCATGCCCGAGTGCCCTCTGCATAGGTGAGCATCCGGAACTCAATCCCAGCGGCATTCCTGGCCAGCGCGGTGAACTCCGGGGCCACGAGATGGCAGGTGGTGCAGACATCGTCTACCACGAGGAGCACCGTCCGGCTCGTTCCGTCCGTGGAACGGAGGCTCGGGATGGCGTCGGAGCGCAGCATGAGCGGCGACCGGCCACGGCTGCGAACCGCAGCGGTGAGATCTCGCACCTGGCGCATCAGGCCCGCCAGAGCGAGGGCCAGCACCATGATGGCCAGCCAGGTGACGACCAGGACTGCGACAAGAAAAGACATGGGACCACCCGACTTCACT
>JALZDV010000170.1 GCA_030862345.1 Actinomycetota bacterium
GTGGGAGGCGACCCGGCATCCCCTTCCAGAGCGGGATGCAGGCGGTTCGGCGCCGATCCTGGTCATCGGCACCGAAGGGGACCCGGCAACGCCGTACGAGGGAGCCGTGACCATGGCCGAACAACTCGAGGCCGGTGTACTCCTCACCTGGGAAGGCGAGGGGCACACCGCTTTCCCGAAGACCGACTGCATCACCAACGCGGTCGTCAGCTATCTGATCGATCTGGTCGCACCCGCTGACGGCACGACCTGCCCCGCCTGATGGCTGCTCTCAGTCGGTGCCCCTCATGCTGCGGAGCCGTTTGATGGTCAAGAGCGCGGCCGTTGACCTACCCGTCGGAGACCGCTCGGTCCGGGTGTCCAACCCAGACAAGCCCTACTTCGCCGACCTCGGCATCAGCAAGCTCGACGTCGTCGAGTACTTTCTCGCCGTCGGCCCGGGCATCCTGTCCGCCCTCCGCGATCGGCCGACCACTCTCGAGCGCTGGCCGGGCGGGGTCTTCGAGGGCGCGAAGCTGTCCACCCGGATGGACAACCGAGGGGATGCCTTCTTCCAGAAGCGGGTCCCCCAGAACGCTCCGGAGTGGGTTGAGACCGCTCGGATCGCTTTCCCGTCCGGGCGCACCGCCGACGAGGTCTGCCCCACCGAACTGGCCGTCATCGCGTGGGCGGCGAATCTCGGGACGTTGACCTTCCACCCCTGGCCGGTGCGTCGTACCGATGTGGATCGGCCAGACCAGCTGCGGATCGACCTAGACCCCCAACCTGGCACCTCCTACCGGGAGGCCGCTCAAGTCGCCCCAGACGTACGTGAACTGCTGGCCGAGGCCGGCCTGACCGGCTTTCCGAAGACCTCCGGCGGCCGCGGCCTGCACGTCTACGTGCCGATCCAGCCACGCTGGGAGTTTCCGGACGTACGCCGGGCAATCATCGCGTTCGGCCGGGAGTTGGAACGCCGGCTCCCGGACCAGGTGACCATGTCGTGGTGGAAGGAGGAACGCGGAGCCAAGATCTTCCTCGACTACAACCAGATGGCCCGCGACCGCACTATCGCCTCGGCGTACTCAGTGCGGCCCACGGCTCGGGCGTTGGTCTCGGCACCGTTGCTGTGGGACGAAGTCGCGCACGTGTCCCCTGAGGACTTCGATCTGCACTCGATGCCGGCCCGGTTTCGCAGTATCCCCGATCCGCATGCGGCGCTTCACGACGGGCCGGGCTTCTCCATCGAGACGCTGCTGGAGTGGGCCGACCGGGACGCCAGCGAGCGGGGACTGCAGGGCATGCCCTACCCACCGGATTACCCCAAGATGCCCGGCGAACCGCCGCGGGTTCAGCCCAGTAAGAAGAACCCGGCGAACTGGCCCGCACCCGAAGCTCGGACCTGACCTAGTCGGCGCCGCTCTTGACGCGGGCTTTTGGTGCCCGGCGGTTCCAAGCAGGAAGGCCGTGCCGGCGCCGTACGACCATCCACAACGGAGGGGCGGTCAGTAGGACTGCGATCAAAATCGCCGCGGTCCACGTGTTGGACACATCGAGCAACTTCAGCGCCGAGGCCAGCAGGATGAGTGCCAATGCCCGGCGCACGATGCCGCCAGGCGCCTTCGCCGAGACCAGCGAGCCGACGATCACGCCGGGAATGGCTCCGAGGACCAGCGACAGGGCGATGTCGAACTGGAAATCACCGAACAGCAGGTGGCCGATGGCTGCCGAGATCACCAACGGAACCGCCTGGACGATGTCGGTGCCGACGATCTTCGAGGCATGCAACGTCGGATACAGCATGAGCAGCGCAATGATGATCAATGAGCCCGAACCGACAGACGTCATCCCGACGACCAGACCCCCGACGATTCCGACGAGCACGGTGGGAATCGGCCGGACCGTGATGGCGGCCGGTTGATCGCCGAGAGGGGCAACCTCTCCACGACGCCGCTTCGCCGCCGCGATCAGCGCGATGTAGGCCTTCAGGATCAAGCCGGCCGCAGCCATGATCAGGGCGATCCCGAGGGCCACCTTGATGACCTGTTGGACCTGCCCGCCGGATCCGAGCGCTCTGGCGACCAGAACGCCGCAGAACGCCGACGGCACCGATCCCAGGCACAACCAGCCCACCAGCGCCCGGTTCACCGTGCCCATGCGCATGTGGACCGCGCCCCCGAACGGCTTCATGACCGCGGACACGACCAGGTCGCTGGACACCGCCGCGAGCGGGGAGACGCCGAAGAAGAGCACCAGCATCGGCGTCATGAGGGCTCCCCCACCCATGCCGGTGAGCCCGACGATGAAGCCGACCACCACGCCGCCGAACGTCAGAGCCCAATCCACCTTCTACTCCCTCGTTTGAAACGGCCGTCAGTCTCACACGTGGAGTCCGCACTATGTTGAGGGGGTAGCTGAGGTTTCCGGTGTCATCGGTTTGTCATGGGGCGCCGGGCAGTGGTGGCGACGATTCCGTCGTACCGTGAAGTCATGACGACCGAGGAAACGAGCCGGCCCAGCGTGGTCAAGTCAGACGACGAGTGGCGCGCCCAACTCACTCCCGAGGAATACAAGGTGCTTCGTCGAGCCGGCACCGAACGCGCCTTCACCGGCGAGTACACCGACACCAAGACAGAAGGGATCTACTCGTGCCGGGCTTGCGGCGCAGAACTGTTCCGGTCCCAGGCGAAGTTCGACTCACACTGCGGATGGCCCAGCTTCTACGAGCCGACTGACGGTGACAACGTCATCCTGCGTTCGGACAAGAGCATGTTCATGACCCGGATCGAGGTGTTGTGCGCCACCTGCCACTCACACCTGGGTCACGTTTTCGACGACGCTCCGCAGACCCCTACCGGGGACCGCTACTGCATCAATTCGGTCAGCATCCGGCTGGAACCGAAGGCGGACACCACAACCTAGAGAGGGTTTGTTTCGGAGGAAGTCACCTCACGGCCGGCGCAGACCGCACATTCTCCGGAGAAACTGCGGATTTCGCCGACTCGCTCAGGGCAGGCTCGCGACCAGTTCGGTGAGTGGTTTGCGAGCCCCGGTGTAGAACGGCACCTCCTCGCGGACATGCCGCCGCGCAGTGGAGGCGCGCAGCTCACGCATCAGGTCCACGATCCGGTGCAGATCGTCGGCCTCGAAGGCCAGAATCCACTCGTAGTCGCCGAGTCCGAAGGAGGCGACGGTGTTGGCCCGGACATCGGCGTACCCCCGGGCCAGCCGTCCGTGCTCGGCAAGCATCGCCCGGCGTTCCTGGTCGGGCAGCAGATACCACTCATATGACCGGACGAACGGATACACGCAGACGAACCCACGAGGCTGCTCCTCAGCGAGGAAGGCCGGTACGTGGGACTTGTTGAACTCCGCCGGCCGGTGAAGTGCGAGCTGTGACCACACCGGTACGCATGCGCGGCCCAGTGCGGTCCGCCGGAATCGCGAGTAGGCCTCCTGCAGCGCTTGGGCATCCTCGGCGTGCCACCAGATCATCAGATCGGCATCCGCCCGCAACCCGGCCACGTCATACACCCCGCGGATCACGACGCCCTTGCCGGTCAACTCGTCGAAGAGCCCCGCGACCTCCTCCGCGATGGCCGACCGGCTCTCGTCCGGTAGC
>JALZDV010000236.1 GCA_030862345.1 Actinomycetota bacterium
GTGTATATGGGTGCCCAGCACGCGCGGGAATGGATCACGCCGGAGATGAATACGCGACTGCTCGACCTCATCCTCGACGGCTACGGGTCCAACCCGACGATCACTCGCCTCGTGCAGCAGACGGAGATGTGGTTCATCCCGGTCGCCAACCCAGACGGCTACGACTTCTCGTTCGAAGAAGGCCAGCGATTGTGGCGCAAGAACCTCCGCGACAACGACGGCAACGGTGTCATCACTACCGGCGATGGGGTGGACCTGAACCGGAACTTCCCCACGCGATGGGGATATGACAACGAGGGTTCCTCACCCAACCCGACCAGTGAGACCTACCGCGGCCCGCACCCCGCATCGGAACCCGAAACCCAAGCGCTGGACAGCCTTTTCGCCCGGATTACCCCGCAGTTCCTCGTCAACTATCACTCGGCGGCAGAGTTGTTGCTGTACGGAATCGGCTGGCAGGTGGCTACTCCGACTCCGGACGACATCATCTACGAAACAATGGCCGGCGACGACGCGAATCCGGCCATTCCCGGTTACGACCCGGATTTATCCGCGGAGCTGTACACGACGAACGGTGACACCGACACCCACATGCAGGAGGCCCACGGCACGCTGGGCTTCACCCCCGAGATGTCGACGTGTCAGGCCGCATCCGAGGTCGATCCCAACGACGAGTGGGTGCCGGAGGACTGCGGAAGCGGCTTCGAGTTCCCCGACGACGAGGGCTTGGTGCAGCAGGAGTTCGAGAAGAACGTTCCGTTCGCGCTGTCCGTCGCGGCCTCGGCGATCGACCCGGACGACCCCGTGTCCGTGGTCGGGCGTACGGCCGAGGACTTCCGAGTCGATACGTTCGACGTCTCGTACGGCGACCCGCAAACGGTGGCGGTGTGGGCCAAGCGTGCGATCCAGAACATGTCCATGCTCTACCGGATCAACGGTGGGCCGATCCAGCGCTCCGCGGTCTCGGAGTGGACCGGTGGTGAGCGCTACGGCGGGGAGAACGACGACTACTACGCCGAGTTCCGCGGGCAGGTGCAGGGTGCGGGCCCCGGTGACGGCGTCGAGGTGTGGTTCGTCGGACGCAAGAGCGCCCCGACCCAACTGGTGGCCAGCCAGCACTTCACCTACACCGTCGCCAGCGACACCGGCAAGCGGGCCTTAGTGATCGCCAACGAGGACTACACCGGCGTCAACCCGACGTACCCGCCCTCGGTGAATGGGCCGAAGTACCTGGACGAGCATGTGGCTGCTCTGGCCGCCGCAGGAGTGCAGGCCGACACCTGGGACGTCGATGCCCAAGGGGTGCCGCATGATCTCGGGGTCCTGGCGCACTACGACCTGGTCCTGTGGTACCTCGGCGACAACCGGTTGACCCAGGATCCGGAGGACGAGTTGATCGACTTCTTCGGCGTGGCCGAGCTTCCTGACATCGCGGTCGCCGAGCGTCAGCAGTACCTCACGATGGCCGTACGCGACTATCTCAACGAGGGCGGGAAACTCATCCACTCCGGCGAGACGACTGCCTACTACGGACTGCTGGCCAACGACGTCGGGGGCATCTTCTACGGGCTGGACGGCGCGCCGGAGGAGGAGTGCGTGCTCACCGAGTTCTACGACGACTGCCTGTTCCTCGCCGACGACTTCAGCCAGTACTACTTGGGCGCCTACGACCGTACGGCACTCGACTCCGCATCTGGCGTGATCGGTACCCGTGGGCCCATCGCCGGTGCGAGCATCGAGTTCGGTGGGCCGGCCACGGCGGCCAATCCGATCGACGAGCCGGGTGCGTTCACCGTGACCAGCGATGTCTTACCGGTGCAGCAGTTCCCGCAGTTCGCCAGCGTCGGCGTCGCCGAATACCTGGATCCGGTCGGACCGTTCATTGCGATCGAGGGTGACTTCGCCGTAGGGGTCGAACACGCGGACGACACCTATGCGCGGCTTCAGCGCACGTACGACCTCACGTCCGTGACCGCGGCCGAGGCTCCTGAGTTCCAGGCACAGTTCTCCTACTCCACCGAACCGGACTACGACCACGTCATCGTCGAGGCGCGTACGGTCGGCCAGGAGAATTGGACGACCCTGCCCGATCTGGGTGGCCTGACGACCGATGTAGTTCCAGCCGAGTGCGAAGCGGGCTTCCTTTTGGAGACCCATCCGTGGCTGGCGCACTACCTCACGCTCGGGAATCCATGCCTGCCGCAGGGAACCACCGGCAACTGGAACTCCTTCACCGGTGAATCGGGCGGCTGGCAGCCAGTCGCATTCGACCTATCCGCCTACGCCGGCCAGCAGGTGGAGATCACGATCAGCTATGTCACCGACTTCCTCTTCGGTGGCGCCGGGCTGATTGTGGACGACACCAAGCTGGTCACCACTGCCGGAGTCTTCGAGGCCGAGGGGTTCGAGGAGGGCCTGGGCGCATGGCAGGTTCTGGGTGCGCCAGCGGGAAGTCCGGAGAACACCGTCAACTTCGAACGGACACCTGGCCTGGGCGGAATCACCGCTGCGGTCGCCACTCGGGACACTGTGCTCTTCGGTTTCGGCCTGGAACAACTGGCGCTCCCTGCTGCGCGCGCCGCCCTGGTCCGGGCAGTCGAGGACTTGATGGCTGCGTCCTGACCCGGCTCGGCAAGCCCCGGCTGTAGCTCGACCTCCCTGCCGCATGGGCAGATACGCCCCGGTCAGTGCCGATGGCGTCGGTCGTCACTTTCGCCGAGCCCTCGTCGGGGAAAGATGGATGCTCCAGCCCTGTCCTTCCTAGGAGGCCTGTTGTGTCCGGCCTACCTTGAGTAAGTTTGGGAGCCCCTCGCGAGATGAGACTCAGGTGAAGATTCGGGTAACCCTTGCAGCATTCGCCTTGGCGGCAGCCGGGCTGATGGCCACCGCAGCACCAGCGCAGGCGGTTCCTGTGGAGGACGCCGGGACGTTCAGCGGGACGGAGACCTACACGACGTGTGATGGGGCCTACGTCGTCGAAAGCACGTTCAGGGGCGCTTACGTGCTTTTGGAGGCGGACCCGTCCACGGATGGCCAGTTCTTCGCGTTCTCGCAAGTGATCCAGTTCTCCGAGACCATTACGAACCCCGAAACGGGCGAGTACATAACCGTCAGCGGCAAGCTCTTTGTCAGAGAGATGCAGCCTCACTACCTGGGCAACGGCATCGTCACCTACGTCGGCCAGGAAATCGGAACCGTCGTCTACCGAGACTCGTCAGGCGAGGTAATTCTGCGAGACGTCGGAATCGTTCGAATCGGCTACTTGTTCGACACCGAGAATGACTCCGCGCCAGGCGGCACCATTCTCCTGGACAGATTGCTGAGCTCGAAAGGCCCCCACCCGACGTACGAGGATGACTTCGACTTCTGCGCGTTCCTCGACTCAGAAATCGGATCTCCCTAGGAAAGCAAGCAGACGGGCAATGGCGACTAGGTCTCGCTCGCTATCGTCCGCGTTGCCGCCTCAGAACTCGTACACCGCGTAGACCTGGAGGCACCCACCGGAGCACTGGGTTAGCAAAGCGACTTCTGTTGTGTCCCAATGCACCATCTGACCTGCGCCGTTTCGGTGCGGGAGGGGGTGTCTGAGTTCAGGACATCGTTCACACCTGTCTCGGGACATCGTTCACACCTGAGCCAAGGGGTGAGCGATGGGAATGTCAGAGCTGGTGGTCACCGCCGTGC
>JALZDV010000258.1 GCA_030862345.1 Actinomycetota bacterium
TGCTGACCCTGTCGGCCACGCCGATCCCACGGACGCTCGAGATGAGCCTGACCGGGATTCGCGAGATGTCGACGATCACCACTCCGCCAGAGGAGCGGCACCCGGTCCTCACCTTCGTCGGGGCCCACCAGCCACGTCAGGTCGCGGCCGCCGTACGCCGGGAGTTGCTCCGCGACGGCCAGGTCTTCTACATCCACAACCGGGTGCAGTCCATCGACAAGGCGGCCGCGCGGCTGCGCGAGCTCGTGCCCGAGGCACGGATCGCGATCGCGCACGGGCAGCAGAGCGAGGATCAGCTCGAGTCAACGATGGTGGGTTTCTGGGAACGCGACCACGACGTGTTGGTCTCGACAACGATCGTCGAATCCGGGCTCGACATCGCCAATGCGAACACGCTGATCATCGAGCGGGCCGACCTGCTCGGCCTGTCCCAGCTGCACCAGATCCGGGGCCGCGTCGGGCGGGGCCGGGAACGCGGCTATGCCTACATCACCTACGACCCGCAGCGACCGCTAACCGAGGTTGCCTACGACCGGCTGGCCACAATTGCGCAGAACACTGACCTCGGCTCAGGAATCGCCGTGGCGATGAAGGACCTGGAGATCCGCGGTGCGGGAAATCTGTTGGGCGGCGAGCAGTCCGGGCACATCGCCGGAGTCGGCTTCGATCTGTACATCCGGTTGGTCGGTGAGGCCGTGGCCGACTTCAAGGGTGAGGCGCCGGCCGGAGAAGCGGCGGACGTACGGGTCGATCTGCCCGTCGACGCGCACATCCCGCACGACTACATCGATGGTGAACGCCTGCGAATGGAGGCCTACCGGAAGCTGGCGGCGGTCACCGACGACACCGTAGCCGAGCAGGTGCAGGCCGAACTCGTCGACCGTTACGGGCCACTGCCGCCAGAGGTCCTGGCGCTGCTCGCGGTGGCTCGGTTCCGAGCCGCGATGCGCGCTGTTGGGATCACCGAGATCTCACTGCAGGGCAGGGTCATCCGGATCACGCCGATCGCGCTGGCCGACTCCGCCCAGCTACGGCTCACCCGGCTGGCCCCGGACTCGACCTACAAGGTCGCCTCAAAGGTGCTGTCCTTGCCTCGCCCGGTCGGCCCCGATGAGTCGCTGCGCGGTGTCGCTCTGCTGGACTGGTTGCACCGCCTGGTCGTCGACCTGGTCGGCACGCAGCAACCAGCGCAAGCATCATGAGCGTGCTGGGATGCTGAGCAGCGCTTCGCTGCATTGGTCGAGGTGTTCGCCGCCAGTGGTCAGGCCCTCGCCGGAGCGGGTCGCCGAGCTGATCGCAAGCGGAGTGGGTGCCGCGGGGCAACTGTGAGAGCCTGACGCCCGTGCTTGCTCGCTACCTGACCCTGCCCGTCCTGAGCCTGCTGACCGTCCTGAGTTTGGCAGGATGCCGGGCCGAGCCTGGCGTCGCCGCCTACGTCGGAGACCGCACGATCACCACCGATCAACTCAGTGCTGCGATCCAGGATCGGATGGCCGATCCGAACATCGCCGCCGTCATCGAGCCTGGAGACCCGGACTACCAGCGGTTCGTACTCAGCCTGTTGATCAAGGGAGTCGGATACCGGCTGCTCAGCGACACCTACGACGTGGCGGTGACCGATCGGGACGTCGAGGTCAGGCTCGACGAGTTGCTCTCCGGAGACAGTGCGGACGAGATCGATGCGCTGTACGCCCGACTGGCCGCCGAGGAGAGGGTCGCCGAGATCGACGTACGGGAGAACGTCCGACAGGCGTTGATCCGTGAGCAGATCGCGGTCGAGGAGGAGTTGGATGCCCCGATCCAGGACCCGGCACTGCGACAACGCTATGCCGAGCTCAAGGATCAGCTGTCCACGATCGAACTCGGAGTCATCACCGTCCCCGACCAGGAGACTGCCGAGGCGACCCTGGAGGCGCTCGTAGCTGATCCCAGCGCCTATGTCGCTCTGGCCGCCCCCTACGCCGGCCCGACCACCTATCCGTCGGTGACCAGTTCCGCGGTGTCCGAAGTCCCACCGGAGTTGTTGCCCAGCGTGCTGCAGACCGCGGTCGGGCAGGGGTTCACCGTTGCCGTCCCTGGGATCAGTGGCATTGTCGTCGGCTACGTGGCCTCGCTCGAGGTGCCTACCTTCGAAGCGGCGCGCGAGCAGATCCTGGCCGAGGCCGCGAGTGGTGTCGACGCCGCAGCGGGTGAAATCGTGAACGAGTTCCTGTCCGGTCTCGACATCGACGTCAATCCTCGGTACGGGTCGCTTGACCAAGGGCGGGTGGTACCCGGCTCCGACGACGGCGTCGTGCAGATTCTCGAGGATCGCGGGACCATCTGAGCCCAGTACGAGGACTTTGAGTCACCTCGCGGCCAAGCTCATAACGCTGGGTTATTCCAGTCTTCAACATTTCCCCTTGTTCGTTTGGAGATTTGAGGAGTACGGTCACGCGCAGTTGCCAGCTAACGGGTGCACGGCGTGTTAGGGCGACCCTCTGTTACCACACACTACTGTCTGCGATGGGAACTGGAATGAAGAGACTCTTCGGTGGGCTGGTCGCGGGCATCGCGATCGCCTTCCTCACGGTGAGCCCGGCCCAAGCGGCCCCGGCCACCGAATGCACGGGAACCATCACCGGCGGCACGACCGGTTCGCTCATCGTCCCCGAAGGCGAGACATGCACGCTTGAGGGGGTCACGGTGAACGGCAACATTCGGATCGAGGCCGGGGGCGCGCTGATCACCGACGATTCCACGATCAACGGAAACGTACGCGGCAATGGGGCACGGACGGTTCAGTTGATCGACACCGACGTGGTCGGCACTGGGACCACGGGCAACATCACGCTGACCGGCACCACCGGCAAGATCGTCATCGGCAGCGAGGGCTGTCGGGTGGATCCTGCGGTCGGCAACAACATCACCCTGATCGACAATGAGGGCAACATCTCCATCTGCTACATGACCGTGGGCGAGACGATCAACGTGCAGGGCACCGACGACGGGCGGATCGGTATCCACAACAACACCGTCGGCAACAGCCTGATCGTGCAGGACAACACTGGGGCCCGCATCACCTTGACCAACAACAATGTCGGGGTCAGCGGTGGTGGCAGCATCAACGTGGACAACAACACCACGACGTTGAAGCTGAATCTCACCAACAACCACAGCGCAAATGCACTGAACTGCACGGGTAACGTCCTGCCTCCCACCGGTTCGGGTAACACCGCGGACAATGGCGGTCATGGCCAATGCGCGGACCTTGCGTAGGGCTAACAGCTGAAGGCGTAGCAAAGGGCTAGCCCGCTCGTCCTTGCACGCGCTGCAGCCAATCACCGGGCATGCACGCTGCCGGTACGATTTGCTCATATGGGAACGGTCACAGGTGCGCGAGCGCATCGTTGGCGACCACGGAGCGTCGTACCCGGCAGCGTTCATGACCGCTGCACCCCCTGCCGGCAGTGCCGGTGACCGGAGTCCATGGGCCCAGCCCGGTCCGGGACGACATGATCGATCAGATCGTTCTCCTCCGCACCTCTCCGCGGCTCCCAGCCGGACTACTCAGCGCCGACGGCTGGGCAGCGCTTCGCCGTGGGCCGGTGTATTCGCGGGAGCCGGCGCGAGAAGAACTCGCCCGCGCCGTTCAGGCCGCTGGCATCGAGGTCGGTCGCCTCGACGTTGCGGACCCTCCGGGCGGGGCACTGCTGGCCCCTGCACCGGGAGTGTCCGCCGCCAGAGCGCTTCAATCCATCGCGGCAACCAGCGGGGGCGTGGTGGTCTGGTTGCTGCGACCGGAAGGGGACGCCGAGCTGAGCTCTGCGCTGGCCGACCTCGCATCCCGCGAGGGCGGGTTGAGCATCGAGGTCGTCGTAGCCTCCTGGGACCCGCCAGGCGCCCGCCTCCTCGACGCCGTTGCCGTCATGGACCGGCTCCGCGCCCCGGGTGGTTGCCCATGGGACGCCGACCAGACGCATGCCTCGCTTGCTCCGTACCTGATCGAGGAAGCGCACGAGGCAGCCGACGCGCTTGCCGCCGAGGACCTGGACGCGCTGCGCGAGGAGTTGGGTGACGTGCTGCTGCAGGTGCTCTTCCATTCCCGGCTGGCCGAGGAGATCGAGGACGACGACGACAGGTGGAGCATCGACGACGTCGCGGGCGGTCTGGTCGACAAGCTCGTCCGCCGTCATCCGCATGTCTTCGCCGGGGTGACGGTCTCCGGCGCGGCAGAGGTGCACGCCAACTGGGAGCAGCTCAAGCGCGCCGAGAAGGGTGACCGGTCGATCGTCGACGGCGTGGCGGTGTCGTCTCCCTCGCTGGCAAGAGCCGGCTCACTGTTGGCCCGTGCGGCTCGCGCGGGGCTACCGACACCGGAACCGGCGCAACTACCTGCGCAGGCGCGGACCGCCGACGGGCTGGGCGCCTATCTGTTGTCCCTGATAGCTGCCGCGACCGAGGCCGGGCTGGACTCCGAGGGGGCGCTGCGGGCGGCGATTGGGTCCTATACCGCGCAGTTGCGGGCCGTCGAGGTCGCGACGAGGTGAGGCGGCCAAACCGCTGTATCCGAGCACGCCGTACGGCGTGACGCACTCAGGGTGAAGGAGACACGGCCGGACGTACGGTCCCGGTGACGAGGTCACCGGGGACCTCGGGTAGCACCCGGGCCAGATAGTCAGTCGCGGCTGCCGTCGTACCGATGTCCTTCCCGGCGGCCTCGGACAGGAACCAGCGGTGCTCCAGGATCTCGTGGAAGATCTCCGCGTCGTCCAGCCGGCCGCGCAGATCCGCGGGAATTGCGGCCATCACCGGGCCGTAGACCTCATCCAGCCAGCGGTTGGCCGCAACCGCCTCGGGGACGGGTCGGCGAGTCGTCTGCTCGAGGTAACTCCGGAAACTGGCGATGTCGGCCAGCAGTCTGCGGGCCTGGTTCTCCTGTACGTCCAGCCCGGTGCGCGCGAACAGCAGTCTTCGATGGTGGCCGGGTTCGGCGACGCGGGTGGTCAGCCGGAGCCGGCTGCCCTCGCCGACGTCGACCAGTTCGATCTCGTCGACGTCGAAGCCGAGCTCGTTGAGCCGGCGGACCCGCTCACCGATGCGGTAGCGCTGCTCGTTCGGCGGCAGCACCTCCTCGCTGGTGAGCTCGGCCCAGAGCGCCTCGTACCGCCGCGCCAACTCGTGGATGGTCTCGGCGGCGTCGATATCCTCGTGCAGGAAGCCGCCGGCCTGCAGATCAAGCAGTTCGCCGCCCACCCGCTCTTGGGCCATGAGCACGTCGTACTGGCGCTGTCCATCGGAAAGCGCCGAGTGGAGCTCGGCGGTCTCGGCGTCGACCAGATATGCCGCCAGGGCGCCGGCGTCCATTCGGAACAGCGTGTTCGACAGCGAGCAGTCACCCCACATGAAGCCGGCCAGGTGGAGGCGGACGAGAAGTTCCACCTGAGCATCGAGCAACCGGCCGGTCAGGTGGTGTCCGCGGGGGTTGGCGAACAGCGCACGGTAGGAGGTGGAGAAGTCCAGGAACCTGGTGACCAGGATTGCGTCCAGGTCCGAGCCGCGGTCGACGACGACGCCGAGGACTTCCACGGCCGGTATGCCGAGGTTGGCCAGCTGGCGCAGGAGTTGGTACTCCTTGCGGGCCAGACGTTCGTGGATCTCCTTGAGCGCGAACACCTCCCCGGCCTCGGATACGAACCGGACGACGTGCCGGGACAGCCCCCGTTGCGGCACCTCGACCAAGCGGTCGTCGACCCAGTCCGACAGCGGCTCACGCCAGGGCAGGCTGAGCAGTCCGGCCGTGGCCTCGGCCGGGGGGCTGAACAGGACGCGCACCCGAGAACCTTCCTGGACGTCGCCGTGCTCCTTGACCAGCACAGGGCACCCGGCACCGCTCAGGGTAGGCGGCGGCATTTCCTCAGGGAGAACTCAGGGTGCCGTTCGAGGGGTCTCCCTGATGACGAGGGTCCGCAGGGGCGATCAACTGATTCCGCCCCCACATCGACCCGAGGTCCTAGGAGGATCACGATGATCGAGGCCCGCAGCCTCACGAAGAAATACGGACAGCTCACCGCCGTGGACGCGCTCTCCTTTTCCGTCGAACCCGGCATGGTGACCGGCTTTCTCGGCCCGAATGGAGCCGGGAAGTCCACGACTATGCGGATGATCCTGGGGCTGGATCGGCCGTCGTCCGGGTCGGTGACGATCGGGGGCCGGTTGTACGGCGAGCTCGACAACCCGCTGCACATGATCGGGGCGTTGCTTGATGCGCGGTGGGTGCACCCGAACCGGTCGGCGCGAAACCATCTCAGCGCCATGGCCGCACTGGCCGGTCTGCCGGATGCCCGGGTGGACGAGGTGCTCGACATGGTGGGTCTCAGCGCGGTAACCAACAAGCGGGCCGGCGCCTTCTCGCTGGGGATGTCGCAGCGGCTCGGTATTGCCGGTGCGCTGCTCGGTGATCCGGATGTGCTGATGTTCGATGAGCCGGTGAACGGTCTGGACCCCGAGGGGATCGTCTGGATCCGGACCTTGATGCAGGGTCTGGCCCGCGACGGCCGTACGGTCCTGGTCTCCAGCCATCTGCTCTCCGAGATGGCGGTCACCGCCGAACACCTGATCGTCATCGGGCGCGGTGCCTTGATCGCCGACTGCTCGACCCAGGAGTTCCTCGACCTGGCGGTGAACGCCGGTGTGGTCCTCCGTACCCGGGATTCGGCTCTGGTCCTGCCCGAACTGCGATCGGCCGGCCTCGAGGTTCACTCCGACGGACCCGACACCTACCTGATCACCGGTGCGGAAATCACCACCGACCGCGTCGGCTATCTGGCCGCCGGTGTCGGTGCGGTCATCCAGGAACTCTCGCTACGTCGCGCCTCGCTCGAGGAGGCGTTCATGGAACTGACCGCCGATTCGGTGCAGTACAGCGCATCCGGACACCCCGACCGCGTCACCCCTGAGCACGAGTTCGCCCTCGCGGCGGCCGGAAAGTGAGCGCCATGAGTACTACCACCAGCACCGAACATCGCCACCAGGCCGGCGACGCGCTGCCCACGGCCACCTTCTCTTCTCTTCCGTCGACCGGTCTGCCCCGGCGGCCGGGCGCGATGAGCATCGTACGGTCGGAGTGGATCAAGCTGCGCTCCACCCGGTCACCGTGGTGGTGCATGGCCATGGCCCTGCTGATCCCGATGGCCTTCGGAGTGCTGATCACCTCGCAGTCCGACGAGGGCAACACGATCTTCTTCACGCTGGCCGGCATGCAGTTCGCCTCCGCGGTGATCCTGGTGCTGGCCGCGCTCGCCGTGACCAGCGAGTATCGGTTCGGCACGATCCGGACAACGCTGCAGGCGCAGCCGAGTCGCACCCGGATCCTCTGGACGAAGGCCGGCGTCATCGCCGGTGTCGCCTTCCTCATCGGTGAGGTGGCTGCCTTTGCCACCTTCGCGGTGTCCCGGATCTTCGACGAGGGTGACGTCCTGGTGTTGAGCACCGCCGACGACTGGCGTCTGGTCGCGGGGTACGGGCTGGTCTATGCCCTGCTCGCGGTCATCGCCGTCGCCGTCGGCTCACTCGTACGCCAACCTGCCGGTGCGGTCACCCTGTTGCTCGTCTGGTCCCTGGCCCTTGAAAACCTGGTCGGTCTGATCCCAACCGTGGGAGATGACATCTACCGGCTGCTGCCGTTCGTCAACGGCACCCTGTTCGCCGGCGATGCCCAGATCACCGGAGTGACCGATCCGTTGAGCACGGTGGCCTCGCTCGGCCTGCTGGCCGGCACGGCATTCGCCCTACTCGGACTGGCCACCGTGGTTCTGCGGCGCCGCGACGCCTGACCGGTGGGCCGACGCCTACGCGTCGCGGGGACCGGTGGGGTCCGAGCCGAAGATCGATGGGAGCCAGAACAGGACCGCAGCGCTGACAGCCGTTGCGGCCAGGAAGCCGGTCACCCCACTGTCGTCGGTGTATGCCCACAGGATGCCGAACAGCGGGGCGAACAACAGGGCCGCGGCATCCGCACGGGCCTGACGGAGCAGGCTTCGGCGCGGAACGGGGTTCTCCGGAGGCAGCTGGGTCGCCTCTCCCTTGGGTGCGCTGCTACGTCGTCCGCCCGAGGGCCAGATCGGTCTTCCGTCGATGATCGGAAGGACGAGCCGATCCCGACGAGGGTTGCCATGCACGGTGATCGGGGTGTTCGGTTCCAGCGCAGACACGGTCTCGTCCCAGTAGACCGGTACCCAGGTGGCCCTACCTTCGTGATCGAGCACCAGCCAGCTCCGGTCGCTGAGCCCGCGGCGTACCCGTACGCGGCGGGCACTCACAGACGTTGCCGCGCGTCGGGACAACCGCGGACGAGAAATCAGCCGGAAACCGGTCACTCCGAGACAGATCGCCAGGACCAGTCCGACCCAGAACAACCCGAACAGCAGGTTGCGCACGGTCAGGTGAGCCGCGTCCCCTTCGGCATAGACCGTCGCGGGCTCGGCCGGGTCGTACTGCACACCGATCTCGGCGCCTTCGGGGATGTCCTCAGGGCGGGCCAGGATGATGGTCGCGTCCTGCTCGTCGCCGGCATCGTCGGTGTAGGTGACCTCGACTCCGCGGCCATCGGGCGCGACGCCATTGTTGACCACCTCTGCAGTGGCTGTCTGCGTGGCCGCGGACAACGGTGCTCGGGCCGCGGGCAGTGCTGCGCCAAGGATCGAGAGCAGGACGACGCAGATCACGGTCACCGGCAGGATGCCGAGCAGCAGTTGCCCTTTCGCTCGTGGCGCGGCACCGCGCTCGGGAGCGGGCTCGTCTGCCGTCGGCTTGTCCGGCACGGGGTCAGCCACGACGTCGATAGTGCCAGCCACGCCGAGCGCACTCACCCAGACCTAGCCTTCCCCTCGTTAGGCTCGCGCCGTGGCAAACATCAACGCCGTCGGCGCCCGTGAGATCCTCGACTCCCGAGGGAATCCCACCGTGGAGGTGGAGGTTGCCCTCGACGACGGCACCTTCGCTCGCGCCGCCGTACCCAGTGGTGCCTCGACCGGTGCCTTCGAGGCAGCAGAGCGTCGCGACGGCGGTACCAGGTACGGCGGAAAAGGCGTGAGCCAAGCGGTGCGTGCGGTCCTGGACGACATCGGTCCGGAGATCGTGGGAATGGAGGCCAGCGAACAGCGCCTGATCGACCAGCGCCTGATCGACCTGGACGGGACACCCAACAAATCGCGTTTCGGGGCCAACGCGATCCTGGGGGTGAGCCTGGCGATCGCCAAGGCGGCTGCGGACTCGGCGGAACTGCCGCTGTTCCGATACCTCGGCGGCCCATCGGCACATCTGCTGCCCGTCCCGATGATGAACATCCTCAACGGGGGTGCTCACGCGGACTCCAATGTGGACGTCCAGGAGTTCATGATCGCCCCGATCGGCGCGACGACGTACTCCGAAGCCCTGCAGGTCGGGGTCGAGACCTACCACGCACTGAAATCCGTTCTGAAAGCCCAGGGTTTCTCAACCGGTCTCGGTGACGAGGGCGGGTTCGCGCCGGACCTGCCCAGTAACCGGGCGGCGTTGGACCTCATGGCCGAGGCCGTGGAGAAGGCGGGGTACTCCCTGGGTAGCGACATCGCGTTCGCGTTGGACGTGGCGGCAACCGAGTTTCACAAGGACGGCAGCTACACCTTCGAAGCCAAGGAACTCAGCTCCAACGATCTGATCTCCTACTACTCCGACCTCGTCGACGGATACCCGATCGTGTCGATCGAGGACCCGCTGGACGAGAACGACTGGCAGGGATGGGTCGATCTCACCCAAGCCCTCGGGACCCGGGTACAGCTCGTGGGTGACGATCTGTTCGTCACCAACCCGGAGCGCCTGGCCGACGGGATCTCCCGCCGTGCGGCAAATGCCCTGCTGGTCAAGGTGAACCAGATCGGGACCCTGACCGAGACTCTGGATGCGGTCGCGCTGGCCCACCGCAGTGGCTACCGCTGCATGATGAGTCACCGATCAGGTGAAACCGAGGACACCACGATCGCTGACCTGGCCGTGGCGACGGACTGCGGGCAACTCAAGACCGGCGCACCGGCGCGCAGCGAGCGGGTCGCGAAGTACAACCAGCTGCTGCGGATCGAGGAAGAGCTCGATGATGCCGCCCGGTACGCCGGTGCCCAAGCTTTCCCGCGCTACGGAGCGACTCCCGAGATCGCGGCCGATGCCCCCCGAACCGTTGATGCTGAGGCTGAGGGCGACCACGACCGAAGCGAGTCGCGTAGGTCGATGCCGGCCAGAGCGCGCAAGCGAACCCGACGGTCGTGAGCTTTGCGCGCGGTTCCGGAGACCGACGGGTCAGTCGCCGCAACGGGCTAACCGGAGCCAGCCGACCTGACGGCAGCAGATCCGCACGCGACCGGTCGCGCGGGACCTCGAGGTCACGCGGCCCGGAGGCCGCTCGTGGTAGTGGACGCTCGGCCGCTGGCGACCTGACCCGGGCAGCCGGTCGCGGCCGGGGCCCCGGTGACAAACGCAGTACTCGGGGTCCAGGGCCGACCCGGGCCACCGCTACCCCGAAGTCCGCCCAGCGGTGGACCGCACGACTCACCGGCCGGTCGATCCTGCTGGCCGCGGTTATCGTCCTGCTGGTCGTCAGCCTGGCCTACCCGTTGCAGCGCTACCTCGCCCAGCAGGCAGCGATCGACCGTCTCGAAGCCGAGAACAGCGCGGCGCAGCAGCGAGTGGAGCAGCTGCGCCTGCAGGTGGACCGACTCGACGATCCTGCATTTATCCAGATGGCGGCACGGTCCCGGCTGCAATACGTCATGCCGGGCGACCTGCTCTACATCATCGACGACAGTGGACAGGCACACGCACTGCCGGGACAGGACGAGCACCCCTCGGATGAGGGTGAGGTTCCGTGGTACGAGCAGATCCTGGACTCGATCGCCCGGGCTGACACCGGCGGATGACCCGGTCACCGGCGGGTCGGCCGGAACCTGCGCAGGACACAGATCGAGCGATCGTTGCCGCCCAACTGAAGCGACCGCCCCGGGCGATGCGAGCCGTGGCGCACCGATGTCGCTGTGGTCTCCCCGACGTCGTGCAGACCGAATCCCGGTTGCCCGACGGAACACCGTTTCCGACGCTGTACTACCTCACCTGCCCGCGCGCAGTTGCGGCGGTGAGCCGACTCGAGGGAGCCGGCGCGATGCGCGAGATGACCCAGCGGCTGGCCCGGGACGCCAACCTGCGCGCGGCCTACCGGGCGGCGCACCTGTCCTACCTTCGCGAGCGCGACGCCCTGGGTCAGCTGGGCAGTGACGCCTCGGCCGGCGGCATGCCTGATCGGGTCAAATGCCTGCACGCACTGGTCGCGCACTCGCTGGCCGTCGGGCCCGGGGTCAATCCCTTCGGGGACGAGGCACTGGACGTCATACCGCCCTGGTGGGAAGGCGGCCCATGCGTGGCCGAGCACAACCGGTGACGCGCGTTGCCGCTATCGATTGCGGGACCAACTCGATCCGGCTCCTGGTCACCGACGTGGCGAAGCCCGGCAGCGGGCAGCCGCCACGAGAAGTGTCGCGCCGCATGGAGATCGTGCGACTGGGTGCCGGCGTCGACAGCACGGGGGAGCTCGCGCCCGAAGCGATAGAACGAACTCGGGTGGCGCTGGCCTCCTATGCCGCCGACATCGCCCACCTGGGCGCCGAGCGGGTGCGGATGATCGCAACAAGTGCCACTCGGGATGCCCGCAACCGCGCCGTCTTCGAGGCGATGGTGACCGACCTCCTCGGGCAGCCGGCCGAGGTCATCACCGGCACCGAGGAGGCGGCCCTGTCCTTTCGAGGCGCCACCGCCGACCTCGCCACCCATCCGTCGCCGCCGTCGCCGCCGTACCTGGTCCTCGACATCGGTGGCGGGTCCACCGAGTTCGTGCTCGGGAAGCGAACTGTGACCGCCTCGCTGTCGGTCGACATCGGCTGCGTACGGCTGACCGAGCGCCACCTGTCCTCCGATCCACCGACGCCGGACGAGATCGGAGCCGCCGAAGCCGACATCCGGGTCGGCCTGGAGGCAGTGGCCCGGGCGGTACCGATCCGAGCGCCCTTCACGCTGATCGGACTTGCCGGCTCGGTGACTACCGTGGCCGCGATCGCGCTGGGCCTGTCGGCCTACGATCCCGACGCCATCCACCACAGTCGGATCACGGTCGGCGACGTGCGTTCCACGACCGCGGGCCTGCTCACGATGACGCGGTCTCGGCGAGCCCAGATCCCCTCCATGCATCCCGGCCGGGTTGATGTGATCGGGGCCGGAGCGCTGATCCTGCGCGTGGTCATGGACGCTTGGGCGATCGACAGCGTGCTGGTCAGCGAACACGACATCCTGGACGGGATCGCCGCATCGCTGGCCGATCCGCGCTGAACCGGGCGCGGTAGCCGGCCGAGTCAGGGCCCCCCGGACTCGAGTCCAGGGGGGAGCTTCCCGGTCAGCTTCTTGTACGCACCCGCAGCGCCGCGGGCAGCGACGAGACGGCCGAAGGCGATCGCAACACCCGAGGCCGCGGCCCAGGCCAAGGCTTCGCTCCACTTGGTGCCCGGGGCCGCGGGGTTCTTGGGCGGGGCCACCCCGCGGACGTTCATCCAGGTCCGGTCGATCAGCTTGCGTACCGCGAAGCCGGTGGGAATCGCAAAGGCGTAGCCAAGCAGCTTCCAGAAGATCGATCCCTTTTTCTTCCTGGCCACCGAAACTCCTCTCCGGCCGAGCCACCCGGCCTGGACATCTGCCCAGATCATGCCGGTCGGTCATCGACAGCACCACGGGGGCTCACCGCCGAGCGGACTTGGCGCGGTGTTCGGCGCGATGGTGTGGATCTTTCAGGACGGCAACCTGTCCGGGCTGTTGAGCTTCACATCCACCGGCACCATCGACACCGCGATTCCGATGCTCGTGTTCTGCATCGCCTTTGGATTGTCGATGGACTACGAGGTGTTCCTGATCTCGCGGATCAAGGAGGAGTACGACGCGAACGGCGGCGACAACACCGCAGCCGTGGCCGATGGTTTGCAGCACACCGGGCGGATCATGACCGCGGCCGCAGGCGTGCTGTCCATCACCTTCATCGCCTTCGCACTCACTTCGCAGGTCAACACGATCAAGCTGTTCGGCCTTGCCATGACCCTGGCGATACTTCTCGACGCGACGCTCGTGCGTGGCCTGCTGGTGCCGTCGTTCCTGCGTCTCGGTGGGGACGCGAACTGGTGGGCGCCCAAGCCGTTGCGCCGAATCTACGAGCGCATCGGGATGTCGGAATCCGACGGGCAGCCGCGTGCTGTCCCCTTGCCCTCGGCGTAGACCGGCTACTGGCTGTCCCGATCTGACCCGGGAGTGCCGCGGGCCTACCTCGGGTGCACCATCACGACATGGAGGCACGGCCAAGCGACGTTCCGGCGGAAGCCGCCGCCGGGCTGTCCGACCTACCCAGCCTCGACCGGGCCCTCAGCCAGTGCCGCGCCTGCCCACGGCTCGTGGAATGGCGGGAGGAGGCCGCCCGGGTGAAGCGCGCGTCCTACCGCGACTGGACGTATTGGGCCCGCCCGGTCCCGGGTTTCGGGCCGAGCGATGCCCGGATCGCGATCGTCGGGCTGGCACCGGCAGCGCACGGCGGCAACCGGACCGGTCGGGTGTTCACCGGCGACCGCAGTGGTGACTGGCTCTACGCGGCGATGCACCGCGTGGGCCTGGCCAACCAGGCCACAGCGGTGTCCATCGACGACGGCCTGCTGATCACCGACACCCGGATACTGGCCGCCGTGCGGTGCGCCCCACCGGCCAACAAACCGACTCCCACCGAGCGTGACACCTGCGCTGCGTGGATGTCGCGTGAACTCGCGCTGTTGCCGGACCTCAGGGTCATCATCGTGCTCGGCCAGTTCGCTTGGAACGCACTATGGCCGGTGCTCGCGGGTATGTCGTACGCGATCCCGCGACCACGACCGCGCTTCGCGCACGGAGCACAGGCGGTCATCGCGCATCCCGACCGTCCTGCACTCGACGTGCTCGGTTGTTATCACGTGAGCCAGCAGAACACGTTCACCGGCGTCCTGACCGAGGCGATGCTGGACTCGGTGCTCCTGAGTGCCCGCCGACTGGCAGAAGATCAGGATCCCCGGGCAGTGGCTGCCGTCCGGCCTCACTAGGCTTTACCGACATGAGGCGAGCAGCGCAGTGACCAGTTCCCGCCCGCGCATTCTCATCGTCGGTGGCGGGTACGTGGGGCTGTATACGGCGATGCGCTTGCAGCGCAAGCTGAACCGTGGCGCGGCCGAAATCGTAGTTGTCGACCCCCAATCACACATGACCTATCAACCGTTCCTGCCCGAGGCGGCGGCCGGTTCGATCGAGCCACGGCACGTGGTGGTGGCCCTGCGCCGGGTGCTCAGGCACTGCAACGTCGTGACCGCTGCCGTGACGCAGATCCGGCACACGAACCACACGGCCACGGTGCAGCCACCGAAAGGTGCGCCGTACGAGATCGAGTACGACATCCTGGTAGTCGCTCCGGGTTCGGTGGCTCGGACTCTGCCGATCCCGGGCCTGGCCGAGGGCGCGGTCGGCTTCAAGAACGTCGGCGAAGCGATCTTCCTCCGCAACAAGGTGCTGTCCTGCCTCGACACTGCCGCCTCGACCGCCGATCCGGCCGTGCGCAAGCGGGTCCTGACCTTCACCTTCGTCGGTGGCGGGTACGCGGGCATCGAGGCCTTCGCCGAACTCGAGGACATGGCCCGCTACGCGGTCCGGAAGTACTACCCACAGATCGGCAAGGACGAGATGCGCTGGGTCCTGGTAGAGGCCAGCCCGCGCATTCTGCCGGAAGTGAGCCTGGTGCTGGCGGCCTACACCGTCGACCAGTTGCTCAAGCGGGGCATGGACATCCGGCTCAACACCCGGCTGCAGTCGATGGTCGGCGGTCATGTCGTGCTCGGAGACGGCGAGAGCTACGACTGTGACACGGTGGTCTGGACCGCGGGGGTCAAGCCCAACCCGCTGCTTCGCCAGACCGACCTGCGGCTGGATGACAAGGGCCGAGTCGATTGCGAGGCGAGCCTGCGAGTCCGCGGGCTCACCGACGCCTGGTCGGCGGGTGACTGTGCTGCCGTTCCGGACCTGAGCGTGAGCGATCGGGGTGCGCGTACGGCCCCCAGCGCCCAGCACGCCGTACGCCAGGCGAAGGTCTTGGCAGACAACATCGTGTCGGTGATCCGCGGTGGCGCACCGACTCCGTACTCGCACAAGAACGCAGGGTCGGTTGCCAGTCTCGGCCTCTACAAGGGTGTCGCCCAGATCTATGGGATCAAGATCAAGGGAATCCTTGCTTGGTTCCTGCACCGGACCTATCACGTCAGCCGGGTGCCCACCCTCAATCGCAAGATCCGGGTGCTGGCGGACTGGACTCTGGCCCTGCTCTTCCGCCGGGAAATCACCTCACTGGGCCAGATCCAGGACCCGCGCCGGGAGTTCGTCGAGGTCGCCGGGAACGTCGCAGTCAGCGATGCGATGACAGCGCGTCAGGGCGCCAGCGGGGCTTAGTCTGCTTGGGCCCCCGTAGCCCAATGGCAGAGGCAGGCCCCTTAAAAGGGCCCCAGTGTGGGTTCGAGTCCCACCGGGGGCACCGATCGCGACGACGATCCGTCACAGTGCCGTGGGTCGGGCGAAGGAACCATCCGATCAAGGAACCGCACAGACCCGCCGAGCGTTATTCTGATCAGCAACACCTCTGCGACGAAGGAGCCATTGGTGAAGAGTTCGAACCCCGCCCTGGGCCGCATCCCCAGCGGACAGGGCTATGCGACCTGGAACCAGGGTCCGGTGCAGAACGCACCCTCGCCCGGGCAACTCCAGGACATGTACGCCCAGCCTGCCTACGCCCCTCCGGGATATCAGGCCCCGACGCGGTACATGACGATCGATGACGTCGTCACCAAGACCGGCGTCACCTTGTTCGTTACGATCCTGGCGGCCGCAGCCACCTGGTTCCTGCTCGAGCCAGCACAGTCGATGCCGCTGGCCATCGGCGCGGTTCTGATCGGCTTCGTGCTCGGCCTGGTCATCAGCTTCAAGATGATCACCAACCCGCTCGCGATCCTGACCTATGCCGCGGTCGAGGGCGTCTTCCTGGGCGCAATCAGCGAGGTCTTCGAGACCATTTTCCCCGGGATCGTGATCCAGGCGATCATCGGGACGATGGGCGTGTTCGCCGGAATGCTCGTGGTCTACAAGACCGGGGCCATCCGGGTCACTCCGCGCCTGCAGCGGTGGGTCATCGGCGCCGGCATCGGCGTCGTGGTGCTCATGCTGGTCAACCTCGTCGCCAGTCTGTTCACCGAGGGTGGACTGGGCCTACGGGAGGGTGGACCGCTCGCCATCGGGTTCAGCTTGCTCTGCATCGGCATTGCCGCGTTCTTCCTGTTGCTGGACTTCGACATGATCGATCAGTCGATCCGCCGCGGCGCGCCGGAGAAGTTCGCCTGGTACGCGGCCTTTGGCCTGCTGGTCACGCTGGTCTGGCTCTACCTGGAGATTCTGCGGCTGCTCAGCTACTTCCGCGAGTAGCAGCGGTCACCTGGCACAACGGAAAGGCCCGGTCCCTCATCGAGGGAACCGGGCCTTTCTTCAGTTGCCTGCGAACACCGGCAGCTAGGAGAGCCGTTCGAGCACCATGGCCATGCCCTGGCCACCGCCGACGCACATGGTTTCCAGGCCAAGGGTCTTGTCGCGGGACTGCAGGCCGTTGATCAGCGTGCCCGTGATCCGCGCACCGGTCATCCCGAACGGGTGTCCGACCGCAATCGCTCCACCGTGGACATTGAGCTTATTGATATCGATGCCCAGGTCTCGATAGCTCGGGATCACTTGAGCGGCGAAGGCCTCGTTGATCTCCACCAGGTCGATGTCGTCGATGCTCAGCCCGGCTCGAGCCAGTGCCCGTCGACTGGCCTCGACCGGACCGAGGCCCATGATCTCGGGGGACAACGCGCTAACGGCGGTGGACACGACTCGGGCAAGGGGGGTGATGCCCAGATCCCTGGCCTTGGTGTCACTCATGACGATGACCGCGGCGGCGCCATCATTGAGTGGGCAGCAGTTGCCGGCCGTGACCCGGCCGTCCGGGCGGAACACCGGCTTGAGCTGTGCGACGGCTTCCAGCGTCACGCCGGGCCGCGGGCCGTCGTCGGTGCTGACCGTGGTGCCGTCCGGAGTGGTCACCGGGGTGATCTCCCGGGCCCAGAACCCGTTCTTGATGGACTCCTCGGCCAGGTTCTGGCTGCGTACGCCGAATTCATCCATATCCGCCCGGCTCACGTCCTTGACCAGCGCGAGGTTCTCCGCGGTCTGCCCCATGGCGATGTAGATGTCCGGGACGTCGTCGTGGCTGCGCGGGTCCACCCACTCATCGGCGCCGCTCTCGGCCACCTTCGCGGTGCGGGTCATGGCCTCGGCGAAGACCGGGTTCTGGGTGTCCGGCCAGCTGTCGCTGTTGCCCTTGGCGAACCTGGACACCATCTCCACTCCGGCGGACACGAAGATCTCACCCTCGCCGGCCTTGATCGCGTGCATGGCCATCCGGGTTGTCTGCAGCGAGGACGAGCAGTACCGGGTCACGGTCAGACCGGGCAGCTGGTCCTGGCCCAGCAGGATCGCGACCACGCGCCCCAGATTGAACCCCTGCTCTCCACCGGGCAGTCCGCAGCCGAGCATCAGGTCGTCGATGTCCTTGCGGTCCAACTCCGGCACCTTGTCCAGGGCGGCTTGCACGATCGTGGTCGCCAGGTCGTCGGGGCGTAGCTCTTTAAGCGATCCCTTGAAGGCCCGCCCGATGGGGGAGCGGGCGGTGGCGACGATAACGGCTTCAGGCATGGCTCTCCGATCGGCGTACGAGGACTGGCGCGAGATCGCGGTCCGCCACCGAATCTACCGCCAACGCGCCATCACCGTCGGTGTCGTCGCGTCGGGACCGTAACGGCGAAGGCTCCACCCGCAGCAGCCACGCCGCCCAGCGCGGCAGCCACCAGTTCCAGCGGTCCAGCATGGCCACCGTCGCAGGCACCAGGATCGCCCGGATCAGGGTGGCGTCGATGAGAATGCCCAGGGAGATGCCAGAGGCGAAGATGGCGACGTCGAGCTCCCCGCCGCTGGCCATCGCGGCGAAGGAGAAGAACAGGATCAGCGTGGCGCAGGTGACCAGCCGTCCGGTGTGTCCAACGCCGCGGATAACCGCCTCCCTCGTCGATCCGGTGCGGTCGTACTCCTCGCGGACCCGCGACAGGATGAACACCTCGTAGTCCATGCTCAGCCCGTAGAGGAACGCGAAGATCGTCACCGGGATGAAGCTGCCGATGGCGCCGTCGGGTTGGATGCCGAGCAGCGCCTCGGTCCCCCAACCCCACTGCCACAGCAGCACCATCGTCCCGAGCACGGCGCCCAAGGACAGCAGGTTGAGCAGGATCGCCTTGACCGCGAGCAGGAGGGACCGAAACGCCCGGGCCAGGGTCAGCAACGTCACCAGGGCGACGATTGCGAGCATCCAGTGGAACAGTCCGTACGTCGAGTCGACGTAGTCGACCTGCTGGGTGACGTTTCCGCCGACCAGCACGCCGTCGGGTACGGCGCCGATCACCCGGGCGATCGTGTCGCGTCCGGCCTCGGTCCCGCCCTCGTCGTGGGGCAGCACGGTCACCACCGACCCCTGACTGGACCGCCACGGCGCGGCATCCGGCGCCACGGCGGTGGCAACCCCGGGAAGATCGGCAATGGTGGCGGCCACGATTTCCGGACTGACGTCGGGGGGCACGTACACGTCGAAGGCGGTCAGGATTCCGGTCGCCAACCCGGCCTCCTGCATCGTGACCAGCCCGTCGCGGCCCGGACCTGAGCGGGCGAGGTCGTCGGTGACCGGCACACTGAGGTTGATGCCCAGGGCCACGGCCGACAGGGTCAGCAGCAGGCCGGCCGAGACGATCGCCGCCGGCCAGCGGAATCGCACGACCAGTCGCGCCCAAGCCGTCCACGCC
>JALZDV010000265.1 GCA_030862345.1 Actinomycetota bacterium
CTCCCGTCCACCATTCCTGCCGACCTCACGAGAAATCACGGAATGATGCCGACCCAGACGCCGACCAATGACCCGAAACGACTCCTCGCGAGCCAATCCCATCATTATCTCGTCACGATCGTCATCGGCCAACTGCTCAATAACCGCCATCCACCCAACCCACCCTTCGGAGCGCTACCAAGATCATACCCGGTGGCGCTCCGACCGGTTGACATCAAGGGCTCTTGCCGGGCTGTCGGAGAGTGTCATATTGACGGGCCAGAGACATCCCGGCGGAAAGGTTCTCATCGCGGACCTGGAGCAGCTCGTCGACTACCTTCTCGATCTCATTGACCTGCACTGTTGTTGGTGCCTGCGGCCAGGGAAATGAGTCGAACACAGTGGTCGAGGTGTAGCGAAGGCGGGTCTCAAACCGAGAGCATCGAGCCTCGAACCACAGCCGGTGCAGGCCGGAGGAGAGGACGCCAAAGGAGTAGCTGTCATCGAGCGCGAAAATCGTGAGCGAGTCCCCAGGACGGACCGACGCGTCGACAAAGGTGAACACGATGGTGCGTACTTCGCTGGCGACGCGGCTCGTGGCAATGAACCGGTCAAGCCCGTCGAACGCCTCGAGCTTGTCCGCTCGCCGACGCCAATGCAGCCACCAGGTGTCGAGAAATTTGGTTCGCGAGAGGTCCTGACGGGCAGTTGCATAGCACGACGTAGCGGGGCCGGTCGGGCACGGCCTGGACCCAGTAGTCGAACGCTTGGCGGTACACCCGCCCCAGGTCAACCCCGGTCTTCTTCATCTCGATCAGGCAGCGTGGCTTCCACATCAGGTCCGCAAACGCGGTGCCCTTGGCGTCCTTCTTCTTGATCCGCTGCTCAAGCGTGGCGCCGGCCTGGCGGACTCCGGCGTGACCGAACGCGCGGAACAGGGCGTCGCTGAAGATCTGGGCCTCCCCCTTCTCATCCCCGCGCAGGTGCTCACGCCGGTATCGCACGAACTCTGTCAGCCGGTCCCGAAACTCAGCATCTCCCTGATCCACGCCCGCAGCCTAGGAGACGAAGTGGGGCGGCGGGCCTCTTGTGCAGCGGGTGGGATCGTCGCCTACGACGAACCACCGCCACCCCGCTCCCGAACAGCACGGCGGCTCAGGCCCGAGTAGCAGCCACCTGTCGGGCCATCCGGGCGAGCTGCCGGGGATCGCTGCCCGGTCGGTAGTCAAGGGCATCGGCGAGCGGCGCCAGCCGGTCTCGTGCCCGTTGTGAGCGCAGGTGTGCTACGCCGGTGACAGCGCCGTGGGCGAGCCGTAAGCCGTCAGGCTCGCCGGCTCGGACGTGAACCGTGGCCAAAGTGATTTCACCTAGCACGCCGTCCCGGCGGTCACCCTCACCCCAACCCCGCACCGAGGACGAGGCGAACTGTTCCGCGATGTCCAGATGCCCCAGGTCCAGGTGAACGAGCGCGTGGAGATGATCGATGTCAGCACGCTCGAAAGCGTCTGAGAGGTGTCCTCGACCGTCCTGAGCACGGGAGAGGTTCAAGTGGGCATCTTTCGGTCGATCAAGGAGGACCAGCGCACTTGCGGATTGCACAGCTAGCCACGCGTCCAGTGCGGACACACGCGGAGCGTCTCTCGGAGCACTCATGAGCTTGACCTGTGCGAGTTGGTAGAGCTTGAGCGCGTCGTTGGGTGTGCCGTGCTCCCGGTCCATAATCGCGGCGTGCTGCGCCGCTCCGATCACGCGGAAGTCATCGCCTACTCGGGCGGCGAGGTCGATGGCCCGCCGGTAGTGCCACCGTGCGCGGTGATGTAGCCCGCTGTCGTAACAGCACCACCCCGCGAGGGTGTGTAGCTCGGCGAGCTGGGAGCCGAGCCGCGCGGCGACCGGTTCGGTTGCCGGTACCTGGGTGAGCCTGCCGTACTCGATCGCGGCGGCACTGACCGCGCGTGCCTGCCCACCCTGTAGCCGAGCCGCGGTACGCAGCTGCTCGGTAGTGTTCTTGATCTCGGCTACCTCGGCCATGCCGACCTGGGACGGTAGACCCATCTCGCCCGGCCCGGTGGAACCGTTCAGCAGTTTGCCGAGTATCGGCACCCCGACCAGGGCGACCGATCCGGCGGCTAGCAAGTCCCTTCGGAGCACGTCCTCTTCCTCCCGGGGCTCAGCGGCCGTGGCCTCTTCACCGTAGGCGCCGGGCTCGCCGTAGGAGAGGCCCATCAGCTCGCGGGGGATGCACAGCCCCTCGGCGATGCGCACCAGTACGTCGTAGGCCAGCACCCGGCGCCCAGACAGGATCTCGGAGACCTCCGACTGCGCCATGCCGGTCAGCTCCGCGATCGTCCGTTGGGTGAGTCCGGCGTTGTCCCTGAGGGTCCGGTACAGCGCGCCGATGTCGCGCTCGGTTAGGATCCGGCGCACGTCCTCCCGGTGATACAGCGCGGGGTCGATCGGCGGCGCGGGCTTCTCGCTGTGCGCCGCCTGAGCACCGGCCGCTATCGCAGCGAGATTGTCGGCGTGTCCGTAGCTCATCGTCACCCGCTTCCCGCGCGGTGGAGTGCGAGCGGTCACAGTAGCGTCCCCTACCAGTTAGGGTGGCCAGCGGTCCGCCGGTCCGGCTCCAGTGCCCGCAACAGCCGGTCGTACTCGGTGGCCACCGGCTGCCACGCTCCGGCCACGGATGCCGAGCTGTCGGCCTGGGCCGCGGTTCGCAGCGCGGAGCCGATCAAGCCGAGGACAACCGCGGTCTGCTCGCGCTGGGCGGGGAGTGAGGGCGTTGCCGCGGACCGCGGCGGCTAGCGCTGCGATGTGCTCGTGTGTGGGTGGGATAGTGGTCATGCGCCGGACCTGCGTCGGTCAAGGCTCCGGTTGGCGGTTGCGTCGTCGCGCCACGCCGTCGTCCTGAGAAGGGAGATCTTTTAGCGACCCTGTAACTGAGGCACCTACGCTCGTCCGTCACCTGTGTTTTCCCAGGTCAGGACAGCGCTAGGGCTCTGATTGCTTACAAGCGGGGGGTCGCAGGTTCGAACCCTGCCGCGCCCACCCAGGTCACGTGGCGTGACATGGCGCTCTTAAGATCATGATGTCCATCGTATGTAGCAGCGGCGTCTCCCGCACGCCGACCTCCGGCACCGGGAGCAGCGATCACGGTAGCCCTGTGTGGGCATTGTGAACACGAACCGCCGTGCCCGGTCGCATCTCATCACAGTCACGCCGAGCGGGTAGGCGACGACGTGCGCGTCCGAACGCTGTTTGCCGCCGAGCCGGAGAGGGAGCGCGTAGTGCGCGGCTCAGTGACTCGTTCAGGACCCGACTGCCTGATCTGATGGCCCGGCGCGGTGGGACTGACGCGCGGTGCACTCGCCTCCCGTTGACCGGGAGAACCTTCCCGATGATCTGCCGGGCCGCTGGAGGCGAAGAAGTGAACGGCACCGGCCACATCGTCCGGGCTGCCGGCTCGTCCCATCCGCGTCGCGGCGACGAGAGTGTTCCGGCGTTCGGCGGAACACCCGGCTGCACGACGGGCTCGGCGGTGGCAGGCACTCCGAGGGAAGAGCCTATCGTCGTAGTCGTCGAGGCTGGTTGTGGTGGGGAGCCGGGGGATGAGCCCCTCGTCGGGCAGGATGGCGAACCGGGCGCGCGGGTCGTCGCCGAAGCGGTGCCGCAGCGTCAGGGCGGTCATGTGCAGGCCGCCTCCCGGCGGCCCTTCTTGATGGGCTCACGGCAGAGCGGGGTGTCACTGAACAGGATCGGCATGTCGGCTCCCTACAACGCGTGGCCTGGCCGGTGATCCATGGCCGTGGTTGACGAGGACGTGGTGGCGCTCGGCTCTGGTCCTGGACGCAGCTGAAGCTCCCGATCTCAACTCGACGAGCTGCGGTACTTGTCGACGACCGAGGAGGGCACGGCAGTCCACAGGCGGTCGAGCGGCAGGGCATAGACCCGGTCGCCCAGCGGCACGCTCATGGGTCCCGGATGCAGGACGACACCGGCTCGGAAGGTCGAGCCGAGGCGGTCCCGCAATGCAGCGAGCCCGCGAAGATCCTCGGGTCGGACCTTCTCCCCGGACTTGATCTCGATCGCCACGATCCCCTCCCCGGGCACATCCAGGACGAGGTCGACCTCGTGGCCGTCCTTGGTGCGGTAATGGCCGACCTGAACTGGCTCCTCCAACCAGCTGACCTGCTTGAGCACCTCGTTGACGGCGAAGGTCTCGAGCAGGTGGCCAAACTGGCCCAGGACCGTCGGGTCGCGGCGTTCGATGCCTCGCCCGCGGATGCCGAGCAGCCAGCCGCCCAGGCCGGTGTCCACAACGTGGACCTTGGGCAGCGAGCTCACGCGCGCGCCGAGGGTGGTGCCCCAGGCGGGTACGCGGTGCACCAGGAAGACCGCTTCGAGCAGCCGGGTGTAGTCCTCGCCGACGCTGCGCTCGAGGTCGGCCTGCCCGGAGGCGCGAGCGATGTTGAGGAGCTGCCCGGTCTGCGCCACCAGCCGACGCAGCAGGACAGGCATGGCGGCGCGTTGCCGGATCCGGCGGATGTCCA
>JALZDV010000274.1 GCA_030862345.1 Actinomycetota bacterium
GTTATGCGCATAACCGCGGAGAATCCCGGCGTCGCGCGACGGTTATGCGCATAACCGCGGAAGGAGGCCCCCGACGCGGTAACGGTCAGATGTTGGCTGGGTAGCGGTTGTGCTCGGGGAAGTTGCCGTAGAGGAGTTCGTTCTCCGGTCCCTGGGTCACTGCCTGTACGAGCAACTCACCGCCGACGAAACAGCCGCGCCATGAAGCGCCTCGACCGCCGAAGGTCTCGGCCCGGTCGCCACGCGACCGCGGCTTGTTGACGCCGACCTTGAACGCCTGCACCTCCTGCGCCAGCCGGGTCGCGTGCTCGGTGTCGTCGCAGGCGATGGAGGCGACCAGGGCGCCGTTGGACGCATTCATCTGCGCCAGGAGTTCGGCTTCGGTGTCCACCACGATGATCGTGTCAACCGGGCCGAAGGGCTCCTCGTGCATGAGTCTCGAGGCTCCGGGCGGGGCGAGCAGCGCGACCGGCGCGGCGTAGGCAGAGGTGTCCTGGCCTTCGAGAAACCGCCCGTCGGCCAATCGGCCTCGGTAGAGCGGTACGGCGCCTCGCATGAGGGCGTCATCGACCCGCGAGGCGAGTTCACCGGCCTTGGCAGAGCTGATCAGCGGGCCGAAGTCGAGTTCGGGCAGTTCGTCGTCGTCATCTTCGACGGCCAGGGGGTGCCCGAACCGAATGCCGGCCGCGGTCGGCAGGTAACTGGCCAGGAACCTGTCGACCAGGTCCCGTTGTACGACGAAGCGCGGGTAGGCGGTGCAGCGCTGCTTGCCGTACTCGAAGCCCTTCTTCATGTGCGCGGCCAGGCCATCCCAGTCCGAGAAGTCCCAGATCCCCCAGGCGTTGAGGCCCTCCTGCTCGAGCATGTGCCGTTTGCCGGTGTCCAGGAGCGCCGAAGCGACCTTTCCCCCATTGGACCGTCCACCCACAAAGGCCAGCGCGCCGATCTGCGGCGATCGTACGAGTACCGCCGAGAGCTCCTGTCCGCCGCCGGACACCAGTTCAGCCGGCAGTCCTTCGCGGGCCATCAACGCGTGCGCCAACGTCAGGCAGGCGGCGCCGCCCTGGGACGGAGTCTTGGCGATCACCGCGTTCCCAGCCAGCAATTGGACCAGTTCGGAGTGCACCAGCACCGACATGGGGTAGTTCCAGCTGGCGATGTTGCTGACCGGTCCCCGCAGCGGACTGCGACCGGCCAGCATCGAGTCGATCTCCTCCAGGTACCAGCGCACACCGTCCAGGGCCCGGTCGACGTCGGCGCAGGCCAGCCGCCACGGCTTTCCGATCTCCCAGCACAACAACAGGGCCAGGTCCTCCCGTGCGTCGGTCATGACCTCGACCGCCGCGCTCACCCTGGCCTTACGCTCGGTCAGCGCTACCGCGCCCCAGTCGGCGTGCGCATCAGCCGCGCAGCGCACGGCGGCACTGGCCTGTTCCGGATCGAGGGTGGGCAACCCGATCAGCTTCCGGCCGTCCACCGGGCTGGTCAGCATCTCCGGCTTTCCGATCGGCTGCCAGGACCCGCCGATCAGATTGTGCAGTACCTCGTTCCCGAACGCCTCGGGCGTGCGTTTCGCCGCCCGTTCCAGTACGGACGACCACTCGGTGCCGGGCTTCACATGCAGTGCCATGGTCGTCAGCCTGCCAGGGTTAACGACGGGTGCGGGGCTTGCCTTCGGCCAGGGCCGCTTGAGCGGCAACCGGGTCGTACGCGCATAGCGAGGTGACGTCCTCCGCTGCCGGTGTCACTGCTGGCGGTTGGACCCCCGGATCCGGCGTCGCCGTGGGCGTCGGAGCCGGAGTCGTCCGGGGGGCCGGCCCACCATTGGCGACCGGTTCGGCCAGGGCCTCGGAGACGAAACTGCGGATCAGGTCGTAGTCGGGATAGGCGGGTGTGATGACCTTGTCGTCGAAGACGAGGGAACGCACTTCGGCGTCCTTGACCAGCACGCCGAGGTCCACGAAGGCCGGCAGCACCGACCGCGGGATGTCGGTGAGAACCAGATCGGGTGCGGTTTCGGCAATGACTTGGTATCTGCTCAGCAGCGTGAAGGGGTCGGCGGCAGCGATGATCGCGTTCATGGCACACCGCTGCCTGGCCATCCGGGAGTAATCGGAAAGCCCGTACCTGCCTCGGGCGTACCAGAGAGCGCTGTCCCCCTTCAGGAGCTGGTTGGGCCCGGGGGTCAGATAGTCGTCCGGGCGGATGCCGGCACTGTCGTCGCCGCCGATCGGTACCCATTCGTTGATGTTGACCGTGATACCACCAAGGATGTCTACCAGCGTCCGGAAGCCGTCCAGGTTGATCAGCAGGTAGTAGTCGATCGTGAGGCCGAGTGCCTCCCCGACGCCGAGCTTCAGTGCGTCGGCTCCGAGATTGTCGGTGGGGCCGAGAATGCCCGAATGCTCGGCCGGCACTCCCTGGTAGACCGCGTTCAGCAGCCCAGCGCTCTCGGTGGCGCCCTCGAAACCGTCCGGATAGGCATCGCGCAGCGGCCCCTCGGGGAATGGCAATTCCTCCAGATTGCGCGGCAGGCTGAACAACGTCGTGGCTCCACTGCTGATGTCGGTGCTGGCGACGATCACGCTGTCGGTGCGGACGCCGTCCCGCTCTGGGGCGCCATCACCACCGAGCAGCAGCACATTGACCCGCTCCTTGTCGCCGAACGGATCGCCGGCCGAACCGTCGGGCACGGTAGCGCTGCGCCCGTCATCAGCGAAGATCTCGTCGAGGGTGTCCCGAGCCAGAAATGCTGCGTTCGCCGCCACCGCTGCCGGTAGGGCGATGCCCAGGCACAGGGTCGCCATCACCATGGCGGCGACCGTGCGCTGCCCCGAACGCAGTCCCCTGGGCCGGAGTAGGAGGTGCCCGGTGACGATCACCGTGATCCAGCCGACGCCGAGCAGAACCGCGCCCACGCCCAGCGCCGCGAGGGAGTTTGCGTCCACCAGCAGGTGCAACAATCTGCGCTGGTCCCAGCGGATGAGCCAGACGCCGGCACCGATGAAGCTGAGGAAAACGCTCAGCGTGGCCAGCCCGAGTCTTTGCCGTCCGGCGAAGAGATAGGCCGAGCCTGGGATGAGAGCACCTAAGACGCTCAAGGCCAGGACTCGACCCAGTCCGGGCCGCCCATGCACCCGGTGCCGCGGGCGGAGTCCGGCCCGGGGGTCCAGGCGCCGCGGAAGCTGACGTTCCTGGGCCTCCATGGACTCCGGTGCACCCAGCGCCGACGCCCGACTCGTTGGCGGTGTTCGGCCAGAGGTTGACGCTCGACCGGAAGTCCTTGGAGCTCGCCCGGACCCCCAGGCCCTCGACCGGATGCGGCCAGCGTGCCGCGCGGGGCAGCGGGCACCCGACCGGGCGGCGCCGGTACGCGACCGCGCAGCGCCGGTGCGCGACCGCTTCCAGGAGGGGCACTGCCGGTAGTGGCGCTGCCGAGCGGGCCGCTGTCGGACGGCGGCGGGGGCCGGCGAGGGGGCAGGCTGCCTCTTGGCAGGGGAGCGGTATCGCTACTCACGACTCAGCAC
>JALZDV010000296.1 GCA_030862345.1 Actinomycetota bacterium
CGAGACGTTGTCACACGGCTCGATGAGCTTCGAGTTCGAGCACGGCTGGCATAACGACTCGGCCACTGGTGAAGCCGAGGCGATCGACGCGGTACGTGCCGGCTCGGCGGACTTCGCGGTTGTGCCGGTGCGCGCTTGGCATGCCGCGGGGGTGCCCAGCTTCGACGCGCTGGTCGCACCGATGGCCGTGGACTCCTATGCGCTACAAGATGCGGTACTGCAAGACGACATGGTCCAGGAGATGCTCGCCGCGGTTGACGAGCTTGGCCTGACCGGCATCGGGATCCTGCCGGGTCCGATGCGCAAGCCGGCCGGGATCTCCCGGGAGCTCTTGGGACCCGCTGATTTCCAAGGCGCGCGGATCGCGATTAGCGCAGGTGAGGTTGCCGAGCGCACCCTCAGCGAGCTTGGTGCGAATGCTGTGCCATCGCCGTTCGAGGGCGCAGACATGAGCGGATTCGACGGGCTCGAACAGCAGGTCGCCTCGATCGCCGGAAACCAATACGACGGAGTGGTCACCAGCCTGACCACGAATCTGAACCTATGGCCGCGGTCCTACGTCGTGGTCGGCAACGCCGACGCAGTCGAGGCACTGTCCTCTGAGCAGCGGGAACTGCTGCTGAGCGCAGCCAGGCAGGCCGTTTCGCCAACCAGCGTGATGCAGCAGACCGCGGAGCACGATGCGGTTCAGCAGATTTGCAATCGGTCCAGGTTGACGTTCGTTGCCGCGACGGACGAGCAAGTGCAGCAGTTGCGCGATGCCCTCGAACCGGTAGCCAGCTGGCTCGCCGAGGACGAGCAAACCGCGGGTTTCATGCAGCGGATCGAGGAACTTCGCACGGACATCGCTGCGGGCTCCGAGGCGTCACCCGACTGTACGGGCACGAGTCCGGGAGCTACCAATGACCCAACGGGTGCCGTGACACCGATTGACGGGGTGTACGAGATGACGTCGACCCTCGAGGAGGCTCAGGCCGCCGGCTTCTTGAGCGGAACGCCCTGCGATCTGGCCAACTACGGCACGTACACCTGGATCTTCGACCAGGGTCGCTATGTCGAGACCCAGCGCAACGGAGACACCGAGAACTCGGCGAGCGGCACCTACACCGTGGATGGCGACGAGTTGACTATGAGGGTCACCGAAGGCGGCGGGAGCGGGCCGGGAGCCGAGTGTCACCGGCACCCTGGCGAAGTGGATACCTGGATTTGGAGCCTGTACCGGAACCAGCTAACCATCCGTTGGTTCGACCCGTCGGTCACGGAGTACCCAGCCAACTACGCCATCAAGCCGTGGACCCGCATCGGGGACGCCCCCTAGCCGGGGTGCAGCACTTCGCTCGACAGCTGGGATGCCCCGGCGGCCAGATCACTCCGGCCACCGGGGCACCTCGGCGATCACCGAGGTCCCGTGGCCCTTCGGGCTCTCGACCGCCAGGCTGCCGCCGATCACCGCGAGCCGGTCAGCGAGTCCGCGAAGCCCGGTCCCCTCTGTCTGCCCCGCCTGGTCAAGGCTGGCCCCTCCGCAGCCGTCGTCTGTGACCGTCAAGCGAACCCGACCCGCAGACTCGGCCAGCGCCACCTTCACCTGCGAGGCCCCGGCATACTTCGCGACATTGGTCAGCGCTTCTGCGCAGACGAAGTACAGCGACAGCTCGACCTCTGCGGCCAACCGGATGTCCGGGACGTCGACTGATACCGGAAGCGGCATCGTGGCAGCCAGTTCTGCGCAGGCGGCGGCCAAGCCACCCGCGGCAAGCGAGCGCGGATGCACGCCACGGGCGAAGTCCCGCAGGGACGCCCGGGAACTTTGAAGGAGCGCGAACAACTCCGCGTCCGTTGGGTCGAGCAGCCGCTTCACCCGCTCCAGCCGATGCACTGCACCCGACCGCAACTCAGCCTCCAAGGCCTGCCGCTCCCGGTCGGACACCTCGAGTATCCGGCGTCGCGAGGCCTCGACGTCGCTCACCCGTCCCCGCACGGCTGCCTGGAGTTGGACGTTCTCGAAAGCCATCCTGGTCAGCGCCGTCACCGAGTCCAACAGCGCCGGATCGTCCAAGGCTCCCCTCGCATGGTTCACCACGCCGATCTCTTGGCCGTCGTGTCGAAGTTTTGTCCATTCGCGACCACTCTCTGCGGGGGTCAGCCGGACCAGTCGTCCTGTCTCATCGACCAACGAACCGGTCCCGGGACCGGGAAAACCCAGTTCCAACGCGGGATCGCTCAGCGCGCGGGCGAGCTTATCCCGCACGCTCCTGGCATCCTCGGACCGACCGAGGTCGACAACCAGGGAGGTGATCGTCGCGCGGTCCCAACGTCCCCATCGCGCGTCGGCGAACAGGACCGCGGCCGAGGCCAGCAACGCCGTTTGATAGACGACCACCAGCTCGGGGTCGACATCCAGGCCGGCGAGCCGAGCCCCAGCACCGACGCCCAGGACCGCCATCAGCACGACACCGACGACCGATGAGGTCAGCCTCGCGCGCCGGTCGGCGCCCGATGCCGACTGGTAGCCGGCAACGGTGACGGCGGCAACGACCAGAGCCACGGCCATGGTCGCGAAGTGGTTGCGGCCGAGAGGCTGCACACTGTCGAGGTAACCAATCGCGACGACCAGCCTCGCGAGCCGTCCCCGCGGTCGACCGCGCGGATAGCCGACCAGCAGATGGATCAGTGGCCCGCGATGCAGGAACACCGCCGCCGGAAACAGGCTACCGAGCAGCCATGCCGAGCCAGTCGTCACCATCAGGATGCCTGCAACTCGTAAGGGACGTCGCGACAACAGCAGTACGCCCAGAACGCAGAACGCCACGCCTACCGACACATCGAGGACGGCGGGTGGCACAGGTCATCCGAGGAGGCCGGCGAGCGCGGCTGCGGATAGCTCGTCCTTCGGCAGGAATCCACGAACGGGGCTGCTGGCCAGCCGCCGTCGATAGGCGGAGCTGTCCCGGCTGGAGATCAGCACCACCATCGGCGCGGCATCGCTGGCGGCCAGGCGGCTGGCCACATCGAACCCGTCGGCGTCGGGCAACCCGATGTCCAGCAGCACCAGGTCGGGTGACAACTGCCGAGCAAGATCCAGGGCGTCAGCTGCGTTTCCGGCCTCGCCGACCACCACAAACCTATCGAGTTCCAGTAGTTCTCGAGCGAGCGCGCGGAACGGAGCATGATCGTCGACGACCAGCACCCGCACGGCCATGGGCTGATCCTCGCACCGGCAAGGCATTCCGGGATGGGTGCCTGCACTCATCGTTACTGATCAGGTCCGGAGCATGGCCAGCACGGCAAGCACCCGACGGTGTTGGCCCTCGGAATCGGTCAGGTCAAGCTTGTCGAAGATATGCGCGATGTGCCGCTCCACGGTTCGCGGGCTGAGGGTGAGGGCATCGGAAATTCCCTGGTTGGAATGGCCCTCGGCCATCAAGGCGAGCACCTGCCGCTCCCGCTCGGTCAGTCGATCCAGCCGGCCGGGCGTACGCGGTCGGTGCAGGAGCCGCGACACGATCGTGGGATCAATGACGCACTCGCCTTCGGCTACTCGCCGCAGAGCATCGTGCAGCACCGCGATGTCCGAGACCCTTTCCTTGAGCAGGTATCCGACGCCGCTCGGGTGCTTCTCAATCAAACGCATCGCGTACCGCGAGTCCAGGAAGTGCGACAGGACCAGCACCGCGACCGACGGGTACTGGTCCCGGATCGCCAGTGCCGCGATCAGGCCTTCATCGACATGCGTGGGCGGCATCTTGATGTCAACAAGAGCGACATCCGGCTGATCAGTGGCGATGGCGCGCATCAGTCCGCCCGGATCCCCGGCGGTCGCGATGACTTCGACGCCGACCTCGGACAACAGCCGGGACAGACCGTCGCGCAGCAAGACCTCGTCGTCGGCGATCACGACCCGCATGGCATCAGCGCCCGGATCACTGTTTTGCCGGATTCCGCGCGGTCCCGCACGATGTGACCGCCGAGCGCGCCAACTCGGTCCTCGAGCACGTGAAGGTCCGCGGGCGGTTCGGCGGTGGTCACCTCGACTGTCAGCTGGCCACCGCCCTCGACGGCGGCGACCCGTACCCCGGCGCTCCCGCTTGACTTGGCCAAGTATGCGACCACTCGGTACGCAGCGGCCTCAACCGCATGCGGAAACCGCCCCGAGGGCGCCACTTCGACCCCTATGGGGTTAGCAGATGCTTCAGCCAACGTGTCGAGCGCGGCGGCCAGACCCTCGTCGGCCAGTTCGCGGGGGTAGATCCCTCGGGCAAGTGCTCGCAGTTCGGCCAGCACGGCAGCGATCTCCTTCCGGGCCTTGGTGAGCCTGGTTTTCCCCTTAACATCTCCGGTACGGCGCATCGCCGACAACTGCAGCGCCAGTGCCAGTGCCACTAGCTGCTGTTGGGCTCCGTCATGCAGATCGCGTTCCAGGCGGCGCCGTTCGGCATCACCGGAATGCACGATCCTGGCGCGCGATGCCTGAAGGTCGGTCAACTGCGCTCGGGTCTGGGCCTGGAGGCGTTCGTTGTCCAGGACGAGGCGGGCCGAATCGCTGATCTCGCGGCTGAGGTTGGGGTCGTCGAGCAGTCCTGGTCGGTGAGCGAGCACTGCTACCGTTTCCGCTCCGCGGACCACTCGGGTCACCGTCTGGCCATCGTCGGGCATCGAAGGACGACCCGCTGCATCGACCCACGTGCCGTCGTCCAGTCCGTACAACACCCGCAACGTGGGATCTCGTAGCGACCGAGAGAGCAGACTGCCGAGTCCACCGACTGGTGGCGCCCCCGCGACATCGACGACCAGTCTGGCAACGCGCGCTCGGGTCAGCCGACGCTGCACGGACGGCCACCCCACGCCTAGCGCGGCCAGCACCAACAGAATGCCCGAAACGACCCACAAGAGCCGGCTCGTTGAGCCGACGACCAAGTAGCTGGCGCCGGCGCTCGCGACATAGATCGCGGCCACGGCGAGTAGATAGCCGATCCCGGGGACCAGCGCCGCCGCATCGAGCCGACGATGGCTCGAACCTGCCCTGGCCAGCCCCAGGCCGACGGCGAGGGCGAGGAGAAGGCACCAGATCGGCCCCAGCACGACCGCCGCCCGGCCAAGACCGTCGACCAGTGATGGACTCGACTGCAGGGCAAGGAGGTTGGGCGGACAACTGGCACACCCCTGCTGAGCAGGCGCGAAGAACAGCGCGGGTCCTACTCCACCGAGCAAGCCACTGCCCAGGTAGGCCGTTGTGAGGCAAATGCGCCCGACCCAGTCCAACTGTCTACCGCGATACCGGAGCAGGGCATGGCCAACCAGTACTGGCCCGACGGTGGACAACGCCAGTCCGACGGTGAAGGCGACGCCAGACCCGGCGTACTGGTTGTTCCAGTCGGCCACGAACCAGGCAAAGCCCGCTGCCGTCAGCAGGATCCCGGTGGCCTGACCCCCAGCCTGGCCGATCGACCATAGTCCAGCGACGATCACGGCCCAACCGACCGCAAGCAGCAACACCTCGGCTGGTATATGCCCGCCGGCCCAGGACGCCGTGTCGGCCCGCTGGGCAAGTATCAGTCCGAACAGACCGCCTGCGATGCCGGCAGCCGCGATCGCGAGCCGGGTGAGAACAAGCCGTCTGATTGTCGCCACGGCATGATGGTCGCACCGCAAGCCCGTTGCCGGCATGGTTTCAATAACGCCCAGGAGTCGGATTAGTCTGCTGGTCTTTTACACCCAAGGACGTGGGTGTCACTCCCATTCGGCTCTTCGGCGATCCCGTCTTCTGTACCCTGGCCGACCCGGTCATCACCTTCGACGGGGAACTCCGCGGTCTGGTCCCGTCCCAACGCCATCGGCAACCTTCGCAGTTAACCGAACGTCTTCGACGAAGTTCGGCGGGTCAGGCAGCGTTGAGAGCGGACGCCGCTTCGGACTACTTCGGTGCGGCGCATCTCCTTGCTGTCGTCAGGTTCTCACCGCCTCAAGACTGTCTCTTTCGCCATCGATCGCTCCGGCCGGTATCGGCGCCAGTAGCGCAGGCCCTCCACGCACAAGCACCCGACCCGATGCCTGACGGGTCGATCACCACGACTGGCGGTCCGTCGTCTGAATGGGACCGTCGGTGACCGCTTTCCTATGGTGCCGTCAGTTCACGGGCTGATCCGCGGTGGTCTGCTCAACGACAGTCCTTCCCTCATGTTGCTGACACATCTACTGAGCCGGCCGTAGCCGCCACACACGAGCCGCCTGCGAGCGCGGCGAGCTCGCGCGGATCCACTGTGGACTGTCCGCATAGAGTCCGCAAGACGTCCGTAAACTGCCATTCAACGTCAGCGGTTTCAAACCGCAAAACCGCAGGTC
>JALZDV010000283.1 GCA_030862345.1 Actinomycetota bacterium
GGAGGCCCAGTGGACAAGACTGATCGCTGCCTTCGACGCGGCAGATCCGCACTGTCCGAGCCGGGTCCCGGGATGGACGGTCGCAGACCTCGAGCGGCACGTCTGCCAGACCGGTCAGAGTCTGGGCATCCTGGCCGCCGGACCGCCTGCTGACGGAGCGCTCACCGGGCTGGCCGAGTGGGCCGCGGCCCTGCCCCGGATCAGCGATCGCATCGCGCAACGTGTGCGCGATGAACCGGCACCCCCGCTGGCCCAGATGGTGCCGGTCACACTGGCCGCGTTGGATGCCAGCAACCCCGCGCAACCGGTCCGTCAGCTGACCGGCACCCATCGGCTGGCCGACGCGGCCCTGTTCCGGCTGATCGAGGCAGTCGTGCACGGCCTGGACCTGCCCGACCCGCCGGCCGCCGATCGCAACGCCGAACGCATCGTTGTACGAGTGCTGGCCGGACTGCTTGCCGACCGCGCCCCGGGACGCAGTGTCGAACTGCGCGTCCCGCCGGCCGCGGCCGTCCAACTGATCGAAGGTCCCAGGCACACGCGGGGGACCCCGCCGGGTGTCGTCGAGACCGAACCGGCCACCTTCCTGCGCCTGGCCACCGGACGCCTGACGTGGGCCGCCGCAGTCGAGGAGGGCCTGGTACGCGCCAGCGGTGAGCGCACCGACCTCGGGTCGTACCTCCCGCTGCTGCGCTGAGGCAGACTCCCTCCCGTGCCGAGGGAGAGGGCAATCAACCGGCGGGGGCTGCTCGGCCTCGGTGCAAGGAGTGCAGTCGGGCTCGCCGCAGCGAGTGGATTGGCCGGTTGCGGAAGTCCCATAACCCAGGAAGATGATGACCGCGTGCAGACCCTCCGGTACGGCGCCGATGCCTCCCAGTTCGTCGAGATGAGCCTGCCTTCCTCCGCCGACGGACCGCTACCCGTTGCCGTGGTCATCCATGGCGGTTTCTGGCGGTCGGCCTACGGCCTCGACCTCGGCCGGCCGTTGGCCGCCACACTGCCCGGTCGCGGTTGGTCCGCACTCAACATCGAATACCGACGCGTGGGCAACGGTGGTGGCTACCCCGCCACGCTGGTCGACGTGGCCGCCGCGATCGACGTCCTCGCCGATGCCGGGCTCGCGGCTGCCCGCGAGCAGGGCATGGACCTCGATCTCTCCCGGGTGGTCACGATCGGGCACTCGGCAGGCGGTCAGCTCGCCGCATGGGCGGCGACCAGAGCCGGCCAGGACGCCGGATCACCGGGCGCTGCGCCGGCCGTGACGGTCTCGGCCGTCGTCTCGCAGGCCGGGGTCCTCGACCTGCGGGCCAGCGCGCGCGACGGACTGGGCGGGAATGCCGCCCAGGCATTCCTCGACGGGAACCCCGATCAGGTGTCCGAGCGCTACGACGAGGCCAGCCCGATCGAACGGCTTCCGCTTGGCGTGCCGATCCTGTGCGTGCACTCGTCCGGCGACCAGAACGTGCCGATCAGCCAGAGTGAGACCTTCGTCGACGGCGCGCTTGCTGCAGGCGATGAGGCGGAGCTGTCCACGGTCGCCGGCGATCACTTCGTCGTGATCGATCCAGCGGACCGCGCCTGGCTCCTCGTCCTCGACTGGCTCGACCGATTCGCGTGATCCCATCCCGTCCGTGGCGGTTCTGGCCAAAACCGTCAACCCGGGTGCGGGCGCGTCGTACGCTGGTGATGTGACGACGACGCAGGAAAGCGGAAACTGGCTCACGCGTCGGCTCCGTCGGCTGACCGCGGACCCCAATGAACTCGACGCCGAGGATCTGCTCTGCGGCGTGCGCCGGACGGCTGGGTGCGAACCCGTCGCCAACTGCAGTCGCGGAAAGGTCGTGACGGTGACCGGACGGGTGAAGTCCGTCGTCTACCTCCCGCAGGGCAGCGTTCCGACCCTGGAGGCCGAGCTCTACGACGGGTCGGGCTCGGTCGTACTGGTGTGGCTGGGCCGACGCCAGATCAGCGGAATCGAGCCCGGTCGGTCGCTGACCGCCCGCGGCCGGATTGCCGAGAACCAGGGCCGCAGGGTCATCTACAACCCATGGTACGAACTGAGTCCTGCGTGACGGACGCCGTCCCCAACCCGGCCCGACCCGCACAGTCCAACTCGGCACCGACCGACCCCGCAGAGCCCGCCGGTGCCCGACCGACCCCAGGCCCACGGTCGAGGATGGACCGGCAAGCGGTGATCAGCCAGATCGGCGGCGTTCGGGGGCTGATCGACTCCGCTCTGCCGATCATCGTGTTCATCACGGTGAATGCCTTCACGTCCTTGTCTGTGGCGGTCTGGAGCGCGCTCGCGGCGGGGGCGGTACTCCTGCTGGCTCGATTGATCCGCCGGGAGAACGTGCAGCAAGCCATTTCGGGCTTCCTGGGCGTGGCCGTCGCGGCCTTCATCGCCCGACAGACCGGGGAGGCCCGCGACTTCTTCCTGCCCTCGCTGTGGTCCACGGCCGGTTTTGGACTCGCGTTTCTGGTGTCTGCGGTCGTTCGGTGGCCATTGATCGGCGTGATCACTGAATTTCTCTGGCCCACGCCAGGTCTGGCTGAACCCAGAGCCTGGCGGTCACACCGCGTCCTGATGCGTGCCTATACCGGGTTGACGCTCCTGTGGGCCGCTGTGTACCTGCTCCGCATCGCCGTACAGGGATCGTTGTATGTGGCAAACGACGTGACTCTGCTGGGTACGACCCGACTGGTCATGGGCTGGCCGCTGACCGCGCTGGAAGCGCTGCTGACCGTCTACCTCGTCCGGCGGGCCCGGCACCGGATCAGTCGCGAGGTTGCTTCTTCCCCTCCGGCCGGACCGGCGTAAGGAGAACCTGCAATTCCGCCTCGACATCCTCTGAGGCGACGAAGAGCAACTCGTCGGCAGCCTCAAGGGGTTCGTCAGGACTCGGCACGATCACCCGCTTGCCCCGCAGGATCGTCACCAGCACGGCGTCGCGTGGCAACGTCAGATCACCCACGGTCAGGCCGACGTACGGCGTGCCCTCAGCGAGGGTGATCTCGACCAAGTTTGCCTGGCCGTGCCGGAAGGTCATCAGCCGCACCAGGTCTCCGACAGTGACCGCCTCCTCCACGAGGGCGGCGAGCACCCGCGGCGAGGACACCGAAACGTCCACGCCCCAGGATTCGTCGAAAAGCCACTCGTTGCGTGGATCATTGACCCTGGCCACGACGCGGGGGACCGCGAATTCGGTCTTGGCCAACAGGGAGACCACCAGATTGACCTTGTCGTCGCCCGTCGCGGCGATGACGACATCGCATCGGGCCAGTTCGGCGTCCTCGAGTTCGGCCAACTCGCAGGCGTCGGCGTGCACCCATTCGGCATCAGGGACCTCTGCGGTCTTCATGGCCGACGCCTTGCGTTCGATCAGCAGGACGTCATGCCCGTTGTGCACCAGTTCTTGGGCGATGGAGCGTCCGACCGCGCCAGCACCAGCGATGGCGACGCGCATCAGGCCCGCTCCGGATCCGCCGCGGCGCGCTCGGCGACGACGCTGGACTGGGCCGCACGGGACAGGACGACGACCTGGTCACCGGACTGCACCACCGTGTTCGGGACGGGCAGCAACGCGGCCCCGAACCGGGTGAGGTACGCCGCGCGCGCCCCGACGGCGGCCTCCAGCTCACTCAGCCGCAGGCCGATCCAACCGTCGTGCACCGGGATCTGCATGAGCACGACGTCCCCGGTCGGGCTGCGCCAGAGTTCGGTCGGCTCGTCCTCCAGCAGCACTCGCATGAAGCGGTCCACCGTCCACGGCACCGTGGCGATCGTGGGGATGCCGAGCCGCTCGTAGACCTCGGCCCGTTTGGGGTCATAGATCCGGGCGACTACGTGGTCGATCCCGAACTGCTCACGAGCCACGCGCGCGGCAAGGATGTTGGAGTTGTCACCACTGCTGACGGCGGCGAAAGCCCCGGCCTCGGCGACGCCGGCCTCGGCCAGGATCTTGCGGTCAAAGCCCATGCCTTGGACCTGTTTGCCGGTGAACTCCGAGCCGAGCCGCCGGAAGGCTTCGGCGTCCTGATCGATGACGGCCACGCTATGCCCCTGGCGTTGCAGCCGTCGGGCCAGGCTCGACCCCACCCGTCCACAGCCCATCACGACGATGTGCACGCCTACCCCTGCCCGCCCAACAAGCGGTGGTCTCGGATCACGGCGCGAACGTACACCGCAGCCCGACGTAGGCTTCGCCGCCGTGACCAAATTGCAGACTGTCTCCCACCTCCCCAAACGGCTAGTCCTGGGTCGCCCGGTCCGCACCGACAAGGTCTCGGAGACGTTGCTCCCCAAACGACTCGCCCTGCCAATTTTCGCCAGCGACCCCCTCTCCTCGGTGGCCTATGCCACGCAGGAGATCTTCATCGTGTTGACCCTCGCGGGTACCGCGCTGCTGACCCTCGCACCGTGGCTGGCCCTGGGCGTGATCATCCTGTTGGCGACCGTGGTGGCCTCGTACCGCCAAGTCGTACGCGCCTACCCCTCGGGCGGGGGGGACTACGAGGTGGCCACCAAGAACCACGGCCAGTTCGCCGGACTTGTCGTGGCCAGTGCCCTGTTGACCGACTACACCCTCACGGTCGCGGTCTCGATCTCGGCGGGCGTGGACAACATCATCTCCGCCTTCACCGGACTCAACGAGTACCGGGTTCTCATGGCTCTGGTGCTGGTCGCCCTGCTGGCGGCGATGAACTTGCGCGGTATACGTGAGTCCGGTCGGGCCTTCGCCGCGCCGATGTACCTCTTTGTTTTGGGCATGTTCACGATGATCGTGCTCGGGCTCGGGCGGACGCTGCTCGGGGATGCCCCGGTGGCCGAGAGTGCGGGGTACCAGATCGAGCCCGCGAGCGGCTACGTCGGCCTGACCGGCATCGCCCTGCTCTTCTTCGCCCTGCGAGCCTTTGCCTCCGGGTGCACGGCCCTGACCGGCGTCGAGTCGATCGCCAACGGCGTACCGGCCTTTCGGGAGCCGAAGGGCCGCAACGCGGCGACCGTGTTGCTGATCATGGGTGGATTAGCGGCATCGATGTTCGCCGGCCTGACCGCCTTGGCCCTGATCTCGGAAGTGAAATACACCCGGTTCACCTGCGACCTGATCGGTTTCGCGGGCAATTGTGAGACCGACGCACAACGGACGGTGATATCCCAGGTGGCGGCCGCCGTGTTCGGCGGAGACACCTCCGTCGGCTTCTTCTATCTGCAGGCCGCCACCGCGCTGATTCTCATCCTTGCGGCGAACACAGCCTTCAACGGGTTCCCACTATTGGGCTCGGTGCTGGCCCGAGACAGCTTCCTGCCCCGCCAGCTGTACACCCGCGGGGACAAACTGGTGTACAGCAATGGAATCCTGCTCCTGTCGACATTCGCCGGTCTGCTCATCTGGACCTTCGAAGGGTCGGTCACGAATCTCATCCAGCTCTACATCATCGGTGTGTTCACGGCCTTCAGCATCGGGCAGTGGGGGATGGTCCGGCACTGGAACCGGCTGCTGAGGACGGAGCCGGATTCCAAAGCGCGCGGCCGGATGCAGCGGGCGCGGGCGATCAACGCCGTCGGCGGATCATTGACCTCCCTCGTTTTGTCCATAGTCGTGGTCACGAAATTCACCCGCGGGGCCTACCTCGTCCTGATCGCCATGCCGATCCTGTTCCTGCTCATGCGTGCCATCTCCCGGCACTACAGCCGGGTGTCCGAGCAGCTGGCCCCGGACGAGGACGTCACCACACTGCCGAGCCGGGTCAACGCCGTCGTGCTGGTGTCGAAGCTGCACAAGCCGACGCTGCGGGCACTCAACTTCGCTCGAGCAACTCGGCCGGATTCGCTGACGGCCCTGACCGTCAACGTGGATGACGCGGAGACCCGCTGGCTTCAGGCGGAATGGGACCGGCTGAAGATCCCGGTTCCGTTGACGGTGGTGGAGTCGCCGTACCGCGAGATCACCCGGCCGGTGTTGGACTACGTGCGCCAGATCCGGCGCGCCGGTCCGCGCGACTTGGTGGTGGTCTTCATCCCGGAGTACGTCGTCGGCCAATGGTGGGAACAGCTGCTGCACAACCAGAGCGCACTGCGGCTGAAGGCCCGGCTGCTTTTCCAACCCGGCGTCATGGTCACGAACGTCCCCTGGCAGTTGGAGTCCTCGTCCCGACGAGAGAATGACGGCGACGCTCGGCCAGTGGTCGGGGATCTTCGTCGGGGGCTGACCGACGACCGAACCTAATGGTTTCGGGCGCGCCATTGTTCGGCGGTGATCGAGTGAACGACTGCTCGGAAACGCTCGCCTCCAGAGTCGGGATCATCTTCGAGGTCGGCCTCGTGGTCGTAGGTCATGCCGAGCCGCTTCATGACGGCGATGCTGCGGGCATTCGGCACATCGGTGACCGAGATGAGCCGTGGAGCACCGAGTTCGGTGAACGCCCACGCCATCCAGGCGGCCGCCGACTCGGTGGCATACCCTTTGCCCCAGTACGCGCGGGCGAACCGCCAGCCGATCTCCTCGTCGGGGTACCAGGGTGTGTAGTTGATCCCGCAGATCCCGAGAAAGGCGCCGTCCTCGCGCCGCTCGACAGGCAGCATTCCGAATCCGCGTTGTAGGAACCGCTCCTGGATGTCGTAGGCCAACTCCGTCGCCTGTTCGGTGCTGAGTTCGGTCCCGAGATAGCACATGACCTCCGGATCGGCGTTGAGTTCGGCAAAGGCCGGTAGATCGTCGCTACGCCAGCTCCTGAGGAACAGTCGAGGCGTGCTCAACAGGATCTCACCGTTTCGGTCGCTATTCCACGGCGGCACTAGCGCTCCTTGCTCGTCAGGCCGCTGCTCAACGCCCAAGTGGCGATGTCTGTGCGGGTGTTGGCACCGAGCTTGGCTAGTACGTGGCTGACGTGCGTCTCCACGGTTCGTTCCGAGACGAACAGCTGCTCGGCGACCTGCCGGTTGGACATCCCCTCGGCGACAAGCGCGACGATCTCGCGTTCCCGCGGGGTCAGCGCGGTTTGTGCCGCCAGGTCGGAATCGACGAGGGCCAGGATGCGCTGGCAGTGCGCGGCGCGCCCTGGCATGCCTAGAACCCGCATGGCGGCAAGTGCCGCTCGCGCATGAGTCGCGGCAGTGGCCAAGTCCTGGGCCCGGCCACGCGCCTGCAGCACCTCAGCGAGATACATCCGGCTGATCGCTGCGAACGGTCGGGCACCCATCCGTTCCTCGAAGGTGATTGCGTCCCGAAAGTGGCGCTCGGCCACCTCGAGGCGGCCGGATGTGGCGGCCAAGCGGCCCTGATGTCGGGCGACCGAACCTTCGCAAGCCACGGTGCCGGAACCGCCGGCGACAGCTAGGTCGGCGAACGGCGCCAGCATGGGGTACAGCACCGCCGCGGACTCCGCGCTGTCAACGTCAGCGACCACATCGGCGAGGATCGCGACGGCGATAATCCACCTGCCGTCCAACGGCCAGCGACCTGCCTCGGAGGTGAGGCGGCTGGCCAGTCTGGCCGCCTCTTCCACATCGCCGGCGGTGACCAGCGCGAGGGCCATCGACGCAAACGCGATTGGCAATTGGCTGTGCGCCGCAGCCTGGATGAACTCGCGAGGGCCGCCGTGAGTTTCAGGAATCGGTACGACCTCACCCCGTGTGTAGGCCAGAGACAAGCTGAACGCGTAGTGCAGGCCGACCACGCTCGGGTCCTGAAGTTCATCGGCAAGGTCGAGGGCAGCACGTGCCTGTTCCTCGGCGAGTGCGAAGTGACCGACCATGCTCTCCCGGGCGGCTCGCAGTCTGTTGAAATGCCAGCGGGCCAACGGGAAGCGGAGTTCCTCGGCCAGCCGTCCGAGCTCGGTGAGGCCTCGGTCAACGGCAAGTAGATCGCCCAACTCGAAGGCCGCATCGATCTGCCATAGCCGACCCCACAGCGCCGCAAGGGGATCGCTGCGGTGAGCCAGCTGGACGGCCTTTACGCCGAGTTGAATTCGCTCGAGTGCGTGGCCGGGGCCGGCCAACGCCTGGTGTCTGGCCCGCACTGCGGCGATCAGGGCGGCGGGGTCATCGGTCTGCTCCGCCAGGGCCAGCGCGGCCGCCGACATCGTCTCGGCGCGCGTCATGTCGCCTTGGTCGGCGGCTGCGTATGCCAGCCGGGCTTCCAGCTGCGCCCGAATCGAGCGCTGCGACTCCGGAAGGAGAGCGAGTGCTCGATGACACAGGCCGAGCAGGGAGTCCCCGGTCCCGAGTGCGGAGACGCCGTCGACGAGCAGAGCCGCGCGGGCGAGGAGATCCCAGCGCTGCTGTTTCTCGGCCAGGTCCGCTGCCTGGCCACAGTGCTCCAGCGAACTCCCGAACGCCCCCGACCGGTACTCGGCGAAGGCGAGATCGAGCAGGAGCTCGGTCCGTTCCGGAGCCGACACCAAGCCCGCCATGGCCAAGCTGTAGAGCGCCGAGCCGAACTGGGTAGCCGCCTCGGCGTAGGCCAGGTCGCCCAGGGCCGCCTGTCCGGCCCGTCGGGCGTACGCCGACGCGCGCAGATGGTCGGCTGGCGTGGCCGCGCCGTGGGCGAGGTGGTTGGCGATGGCTGCGACCCGTACGAGGCTGACGCCGTCGCTCGCCTCGATGGCCACCGCCAGCGCCCGGTGCGCGCGCGACCTGGCATCCCGATCGAGGCTGCCGTAGACACCATCGCGCACCAGGGCATGCACGAACCGGGCTGTTCCCGGTGCGTCGGCGGGTCGGATGAGCAGTCCCGCCTCGACGGCCTCGTCGACCAGCGCCAGCACCGCGTCGGGAGGCAGGGATCGGGCTGACGAGAGCTCGACGATGCTGAATTCTTCGCCCGCAACGCTCGCCCATTCGACCAGCCCACGACATTCCGTCGAGACCCTGCCCATCGGCTCCCGGATGAGATCGAGCAGCTCGCGGCGGCCGGCCAGAGCTGCCTGCGACTGGCCCGAGTCGAAGGACCGCAGCGAAACTCGCTCAGCGAGCGTTCGGGCCACCGCTGTGACGTAGAGGCTGTTGCCGGCAGTCTGCCTGAGCACCAGGTCGGCGTACCGCTCGTCGATCCTGGCACCACCCTCGAGGGCACTCAGGTAATCAGCGATCGCACCCTGATCCAGGCCGGACAACGTCCGTTGTTCCACATCCGGGCGCTCATGAAGCGCTGCACTTGCGGCCGAGTCGCTCTCGGTAAGGGGTCGGGTGGTGCAGACGACGAGCGCCTTGGATCGGCGCAGCTCCGCGGCCAGATGTCCCAGTGCCGCAGCAGTGGCCGAGTCGGCCCAATGCAAATCCTCGGCTATGACCAGCAGCCCGGCCGCGTCCGCCGCGTTCACAACGGCGTCGGCCAGCCATACGAACTGCGCGAACCGAGCGGCCGCCAATCCGTCGGTCGAAAGGCCGAAGTCCTCGCCGGCACCAAGCGGCTCGTGCACTCCCGGGAGTTGGGCGACGATCCGCCGCAAGGGCCACAGGGGCGGCGCACCGGAATCGGCGGAGCAGCGTCCCCAGACGACGGGAACCCCCAGCTCACGGGCCGCGACTGCCAACTCTTCGACAAGCCGGGTCTTGCCCATTCCCGGCTCGGCGCGCAGCAGGGTCATCCGCCCGCGCCCCGCCCGCGCCTGCGTCAACCAGCCGCGCAACTCGGCCAGCTCGCGGACCCGGCCGACGAACCGGGCGCTACCGGCGACCGTGGCAGTCATGAAAGGCAGTATCGGGCTCCTGTCCAGGAATCAGTACCAAGTATCAGTACTGCCACCGATTGCTGATCCGTGCCGGCGACGCAGGCTGACCTCCACACACACCTGGAGGACATGTGCACATCAGGATCACCACCCTCGAGACTCGGCCGGAAGCGGCCATGGCGCAGATCGAGCAACAGCCAGGGCTGATCGCTGCCTACGTGATGCGGCCGATGGACCAGCTGCAGCCGATCCAGGTAACCGTCTGGGAGGCCGCCGAGCACGCGGGCCTCTCGTCGGTCGCCGGAGGTCGGGACTTCTCCAACGCTGAATTCGTTGGCGGCGACAGTGTGGACGAGAGCCCGGCCTACGGGCAGATCGTCTACTTCGACGGGCCCCGACCGCAAAGCGAGGCAGACGCGATCGACCGGGCCAACCGGGACCGGATCGCGCCGGCTGTTCGGAACATCGCGGGCAATCTTGGGGCCTTCGTCGGTCGCAACCCCGACGGATCCTCCGTTGTCGTCGCGCTGACGTCCTCGCTGCAGGCCGTCGAGGATTCACAGCGGGCGATCATGTCGACCGAACTGCTGCCCGGCGAAGACCCAGCCGCGCTGACCGGACCGGACCGGATGCAACTGGCCTGGGTGCTGGCCGCATCCCGTGGCATCGCACCGATCCCCGCCTGACCCTCAAGTTCCACCCAACATTCGCAACGAAGGAGTTTGTGATGCCCCCTTTTTCTGGCTCTTCTGCCGCCGTCCTGCAGCACGCAGTCGGTACCTGGACCTTGGCGGCTCCGACCATGGCCGAGTTCAGCGTCGGAAACCTCGGCAAACGCGTGAGCGGCACGATCCCCGTGTCGTCCGCGCACTTCGAGGTCAGCGAGAACGGCAGCGTGCGTGATGTGTACGCCGTTCTCGACCTCTCCTCGATCGACACGGGTCTGGCCAAACGCGATGCGGACCTCCGCAAGCCACGCCTGTTGGACCTGGACAACCACGCCAAGCTGACCTTCAGCGCCACGCAGGTCACCTCGCTGGAGCAGGGATGGACGGTCAATGGCCTGTTGACGGTCAAAGGTAGGACACGGGAGATCACCCTCGACGTGACCGCCGAGCAGCCCTCCGAGGACACGGTTCTCGTCCGCCTGACCGGGCGGTTGGACCGACGCCACTACGGGATCAAGGCGCCTCGGTTCCTGATCGGGGCATTGGTCGACCTGCAGATCGAAGCGGTGTTCGGTCGTAGGTGGTCCTAGGCTCCGGTTGTGGTCGGCAACGATGCAAGTGTTGGCGTCGGCGCCGTCGAGATGGTCCTCGGGAGACCCTCGGCGGCGCTGTCGCCGTACGTCGAGCGTTACATCGGCTACCGGCAGGATCCGCTGGCCGGCGGAACTCATCAGGGGCTGCCGTCGCGCTGCATGGCGCTGATTCTCAGTCTCGCCGAGCCGGTCCGAATTCTGTCCATGCCGGATCCGGCCTCGGTTCCCCAGGCCTTCGCCGGGCTGATCAGCGGCCTGCATCCCGGACCGGTGACGATCGCCGCGGACCAACGTCAGTTCGGCATCCACGTCGAGCTGACGCCGTGGGCGGCCGGGGCGTTGCTGGGTCACCCGGCCGGGGTGCTGGCCGGCGGCGTCTATGACGTGCCCGACGTGCTCGGGGGCCAGGGAGGGCAACTGCTGGACCGGGTCCGCGAGGCGCCGGACTGGTCGTCCAGATTCGCCGTACTCGACGATGTGCTGGGGACTCGAGCCGACTGCGGCTGGGCACCACAGCCTGAGGTGTCCGAGGCATGGAGAGCCTTGGTGCGTACCGGCGGGCGGGTTCCGGTCGCGCGCCTGGCCCGGCACGTGGGCTGGAGCCGGCGGCATCTGGGTGAGCGGTTCCGGCGGGAGATAGGCCTCAGCCCGAAGACCGCAGCCCGGGTGATCCGGTTCGACCGGTCACACACCGCGCTGACCCGATCGGCAACAACGGGGCTGGCCGAGATAGCGGCGGCATGCGGCTATGCCGACCAGGCCCATCTGACCCGAGAGTGGCGTGCGCTGGCCGGTGCGACCCCGACTGCGTGGATGGCAGCCGAACTCCCGTTCGTACAAGACGCAGCCCCGAGGCCGCGCGCATCCTGTGTCCATGGCTGAACCCCAACCGCAGAAGCACGTCTGGCCCTGTCTGAACTACGCCGACGCCCGCGCGGGGATGCGGTTTCTCGTCGACGTCCTGGGGTTCCAGGAGACGGCGCTCTATCCCGGAGACTCGGAGGACGTGGTCGTTCATGCCGAGGCCCGCTGGCCCGAGGGCGGTGGGGTGATGTTCGGATCGGCCGGCCGGGACGACAGTGAGTTCTCGAGGAAGACCGTCGGTGCCACGTCGGTGTACGTGGTCACCGATGACCCCGACGCGGTGTACGAGCGGGCAGTCGCCGGCGGAGCACAGCTCGTGCGGGACATGAAGGAGGAGGACTTCGGGTCGCGGGGGTTCACCGTCCGTGACCCGGAAGGGAACCTGTTCAGCTTCGGCACCTATCGGGGCGAATGAGACGCTGGGGGAGTGCACACCCCTGCCGAACAAGCCGGGCCCGGGACGTCAGCACGCTCGCCTGCCACCGAGCAGGACTCCGTGAGCGGATCGGACACCGGAGCGTCGTCGGCGGCCAGCTGGTTGGGCCGGCGCTTCGACGTCGAGGTCGGACCGGTCGCCCATGGCGGGCACTGTGTGGCGCGACACCAGGGGCGGGTGGTGTTCGTACGGCACGCCCTGCCGGGCGAGCGAGTCACCGTCCAGGTCACCGAGGACCGGCACCCCGGGTACTGCCGAGCGGATGCGGTCGAGATCCACCAGGCCGCGGCCGGGCGAGTGGCGCCGCCCTGTCCGGCTGCCGGGCCGGGCAAGTGCGGTGGCTGCGACTGGCAGCACGCCGACCATCGAGCCCAGCGCGCGCTCAAGGCCGACGTCCTGCGCGAGCAGTTGTTGCGGCTGGGGAGGATGGATGAGAAGGACGTGCCGGCAGGTCTTGAGGTCGAGGAGGTGCCCGGCGGAACCCTGCGCTGGCGCACCCGGGCCGGGTTCGCTGTCGACCGTCGTGGCCGGGTCGGCATGCATCCGCACCGCTCGCACCGGGTGCTGCCGATCACAGACTGTCCGATCACCGCGCTGGCGGTGCTGGACAGTCGGGTCCTGAACCGCCGCTGGCCGGGGGCGGGAGGCATCGAGGTCGCAGCCGATTCCTACGGTCGTACCGCGGTGCGTCAACTCGACCGCCGCGGTCGGGTCCGGTCGAGTGGCGGAGCCAAGAAGCTCCGGGAGCAGGCAGCCGGTCGCACCTGGCAGGTCAGCAGCGGAGGGTTCTGGCAGATCCACGCCGGTGCCGCCGATGTCTTGGTCGATGCGGTCCGCGCCGCTGCGGCTGTGCGGCCGGGGGAGCGGGTCCTGGATCTGTATGCCGGGGTCGGGCTGTTCGGTGGCGCTCTGGCCGAGGATGTCGGCCCCAACGGGTCCGTGGTCTGTATCGAGTCCAGCAGCACGGCCGTCGCCGACGCGGAGGTCAACCTCGCCTCGACGTCATGGGCAGTGGCGCGGCCAGCGTGTGTGGATGGTGAGTTGATCCGCGCCGAGGTGGCCGGCGACCGGCCGGATGTGATCGTCCTCGATCCACCGCGCGCCGGCGCCGGGCAGGCGGTTTGTCAGGCATTGGCAGAGTCGGGGTCTCGGCTGGTCTATGTGGCTTGCGATCCCGCCGCGCTGGGCCGCGACATCGCCACCCTGCGCGCCGCCGGCTACCGGCTGGCCTGCCTGCGGGCCTTCGATCTCTTCCCGATGACCCACCACGTCGAAGCTGTGGCGCTGCTCCTGCCCGACTGATCAGCCGGACGCGAGGTGCCGCAGATCGCCTGCGACCACGGTCGCCAGACATCTGCCCGCACCGTCGCCGACGATCGCTGCGTACGGGTCGTCGCCAGAGATGCCGAAAACTGCTAGATCAGCGCGGGCACCTGGTTCCAGGCACCCTATGTCCTTGCGGCCTAGAGCTATTGCACCACCGAGTGTCATGGCCTCCACAAGCCATCGGTCCAACCCCGGCTCGGGGGAGCCCTGAGCTCGGGCAAGAGCGCGTACCGCCCGTGCCTCTTCCAGGAGGTCGAGAGATGGCGAGGAACTCAGCGAGTCGGTGCCGATGCCCACAAGATTGCCCTCGGCTCGGTAGGCAGCCACGGGCGCTTGGCCGCAGTCCAACCGCTGGTTGGACCTGGGGCACAGCGCCACGGCCGTACCGCGCTCCCGGAGCAGTGCGCGGTCCAAGGCGTCGGCGTGCACCCCATGGGCGATGTGCGAATCGGCGCCGAGCAGTCCGACGCTGTCCAACTCGGCGATCGGAGTACGGCCGGACCCGCCGTCGAGCAGGGCCAGTGCCAACCCACCGGTGGTGGCCCAGTCGGCGAACATGCCGGTCCCGTCGGCGACGAAGGCCACCTCGTCGGACTGCTCGGCGCCGTGCGGGTGCAGCCGTACACCACGGTCCCTGGCAATGTCCGCGAGGTCAGCCAGCACGGAGGTGTCCAGCGTGTACGGCGAGTGCGGGCTGATCCCGATGCCCTGTGGTGGCGCCGCCGCGAGGGCAGCCAGGAACTCCGGCCGGATCTGTGCCCACCTCGGTGCATCGGCCAGGACGACTTCGAAGTAGGACACCCCGGCCAGCCCGGCATCGTACTGAGCGCTCAGCGCCGAGGCGCCGGTCACGACATCCGCGGCGGCGGTCGTACCACCGGCCAGCATCGACGCAATTCCCTGCTCGGCCGAAGCGCGCCACTGCTCTGGTGTGGTGGCGGCGATGATCGGCGGCATGTCCTGGATCCACTCCGGAAAGGGCTTGCCGTTGTGGAAGAGGTGTGCGGCGTGGCAATAGTTCAGATGAGTGTGCGAATTGATCAGACCCGGCATCAGCATCCCCGCCCAGTGGGTCGCACCGGCCTCGGGATAGCGGGCCGTGACCTCCTGGCGCGTGCCCACGGACACGATGCGCCCGGCCTGGACGGCGATTGCTCCTTCGGCGATCGGCGGCGCGGTGATTGGCAGCACAACGCTGGCCGAATGAATCGCGATCGGTGAGGTCACGACCTCGACGCTAACCGGTGCGGCGCTGCCCGCGCTCGAGAGCACTCGGATCAGTGCGAGGCCAGGAACCGGCCGACGAGTTCACGACGGCTGCGGACCCCGACCTTGTCGAAAACCGCCTTCAAGTGGTCTTGGACGGTGTGCGGCGAGATGTAAAGGGCGTCTGCGATCGTTCGAGTCGAATTGCCCCGCAGGACCAGGCGGGCAACCTCGGACTCGCGCGGGGTGAGTCCATGCGCGGAGAGGAGCAGCGGAATGGTGGTACCTACCTCAGCCACTTCGACGATGACGGCAATCCGGCCCTCGCCTGCGGGACCCTGCAGCCTGGACGCGTGCACGTTGAGCCACTGACCCGAGACAGCGCGAACCCGAGTGCTCGGCGGGACGTGCGGATCGGCCGTCCCTCGCTCCAGTGCGGTCAGGGCAGCCGCCACTGCGTACACGGCGATCGGTAGCTCAATCCCGTCGGCGGCATTGGCGACCAGGGAGAGCAGGTGCTCGGCCTGCGGTGTGATCGCGACCAGGCTCAGATCATCTGCGAGCAGAACGACGCCCGGGCCCGTTGCATCGGCGGCGGCCGGGGAGGCTTGGAACAACACCGACTTGCGCAGCGCGTCGGCGATATGTGGACCGATGCGCGCGACCAGGGCGGTCTCCGTCGGCGTGAACCCGAGCTCATGATCCTCCCGGTGCAAGCACAGGTATCCCCAGCACTCACCGCCGACGATCAGCGCCGCGCGAAGTTCATCTCCTAGACCCAGCTGGCTCATGATGTCGCGGTAACGCAGGCTCGACGAGCGATCGCGCTGCGTCGCAGCATCGAGTGAGGCCACATGCGTGGATGAGGTCGCCAAGGTGGCGAACTTGTTGACGTCCGCGCTGGCGAACTCGTTGTCGAGGAACCGCGAAGTCACCGCGGCTAGCGGCTCCTCGGCGTATGCGCCGGTGAACAGCAGTGTGGAGGGGTCCGCCGTGGCGAAGAAGGCGGCGTCAATCGACAACATCCGACGCAGTGAACGCAGCACGTCGTGCTGCAATGTTGCCACGTCCGATGTTGTGTGGCAGAGGCGGACGAGGTCATGCTCGGCTCGGACCGTGCTGGCTTTGCTCGGCACGACCACAGTGTCCTGCCGACTGCGGACCTGAGAAACCCCAAATTGCTGGGATGGTCCAGGGGTCACAACCGGCCCCACCATTTGGACATGACAACCGATGGAAACACCCACAACAAGCAACTGGTCGAGGCTTTCATCCGCCAGCTGTTCAGCGAGGGAGACCTCGACGCGGTGGACCGCTATCTGGACCCCGCCTTTGTCAATCACGACCCGCCGTTTCCCGGTGCCCCGGATGGTCCCGAGGGCATGCGTCAGGCCGCCGCCATGTTCCGGCAGGCCGTACCTGACTGGCAGAGCAATGTGGAACAACTGGTTGCCGAGTCGGACATCGTGGTCGAACGCTTCACGGCCAGCGGCACTCTGCGTGGCGAGCTGATGGGCGCCCAACCAAAAGGGCAGAAGCTCGTGCTGGCCGGCGTGAACATCTTCCGGATCGACGGCGACCGGATCGTCGAGCGCTGGGGACGCCTCGACGAGCTGAGCCTGCTTCGCCAGCTCGGCCTCATGCCCGCCTAACCTGCCGCACTTACCGGTCGCGCGCCATCGAAGTCGAGCCGCAGTCACCGATCTTGGACGAGTACGGCCAGATTCTCGCCCGCGCCGGATCTCCGGATTCCTGGGACCCGACGGTCGGCACGTGGTACCAGTGGATCGAGGATTCGACGTTCACGCCCGGAGGAATGGCCCGGCTCAGGGCCGGTCGGGCCTTCCTCGGGAGCCACACACAGAAACTGGTCAGATACGACGCTTCCAGGGGCCGAAAGCTGTCGTTCGTGACCGGTCACCTCCGCCCGTTGTCGGACGCCCAGGGGGTGCCGGGCCACAATCGCAGGTGTGACCAGGCCGGAGCTGCCGCCGAGTTGGCCGGAGGCGGTCTGGCCGCCGGGGGTCCAGGACTGGGAGGACAGCGCCGCCAAGTGGCTGCTCGACCAGGTCCCGCCGGAGTACCGACGATACGACGTCCTTCGCCGCTATCCGGTGCTGCTCGCTCGGTTCGCCGCCGATCACACGAGCGCCGCGCTCGAGGCGGCCCGTACCGGCTGGCGCTGTCTGCGAGTGGATCTGGGCAGCCTGCTTCCGGTCGAAGCGCTGGATGCGGCGATGGATGCCTACGAACGAGAGGGGTCGCGGCTGGCTGCCGTGGCGCGTTCGGTCGAGGTGGTATCCGCCGCGCTGCGCGGTGAACGGTGGGTCCCCCGGCTGTGACGAGGCCCGCGTCTACACTCGGTACTCCGCGGGGCGGCCTGCCTCGACTGATGGTGTAGCGACCGGAGCAGGGGGCGAGGCACCTCGTGCCGCTGTTGGCGACGATCACCAGCCCGGCCGATCTCCGTGCACTGCCTGCCGATCAGCTACCGGCGTTGGCCACCGAGATCCGAGATTTCCTGGTCAGCGCCTGCTCGCGCAGCGGGGGGCATCTGGGGCCCAACCTCGGCGCGGTCGAACTCACCATCGCCCTGCACCGGGTATTCCACTCTCCACGTGAGCCGATCATCTTCGACACCGGCCACCAGTCCTATGTCCATAAGATCCTGACCGGCCGGCAAGCCGGGTTCGAGAAGCTCAAGTCCGCCGGCGGACTGTCTGGATATCCCTCTCGAGACGAGTCCGAGCACGACTGGGTCGAGAACTCACATGCCTCGACCGCGCTGTCCTACGCCGACGGAATGGCCAAGGCCTTCGCCGTACGGGGGGACAGCCGCCCGATTGTGGCCGTGGTGGGCGACGGAGCGCTGACCGGCGGTATGTGCTGGGAAGCGCTGAACAACATCGCCGCGGCCAAGGAGCGCCCGGTGGTCATAGTGGTCAACGACAACGGCCGGTCCTACTCTCCGACGATCGGCGGAGTGGCCGACCGGTTGGCTTCCCTGCGGCTGCGGCCCGGCTACGAGGACATGCTCGAAGGGATCAAGAGATCCCTGGGTCGCACGCCGATGGTGGGGCCGGCTGTCTATGACGCACTGCACGGGATGAAGAAGGGCATCAAGGACGTCCTCGCCCCGCAGGGCATGTTCGAGGATCTCGGTTTGAAGTACGTCGGTGCCATCGACGGCCACGACATCGCCGCCCTCGAGTCGGCATTCCGCCGCGCACGCGACTTCGGCGCGCCGGTGATCGTGCACTGCGTGACAACGAAGGGCTTCGGCTATGCCTTCGCGCAGAGCAACGAGGAGGACGCCTGGCACAGCACCGGTGCCTTCGACCCGGACAACGGAATGCTCACATTGGCAGCCGGTCCGACCTGGACCGAGGCATTCTCAGCCGAACTCGTACGGATCGGGGCGCTGCGCAGCGATGTCGTGGCGATCTCGGCGGCGATGCTTCATCCGACGGGGCTCGCCGCCTTTGCCTTGGCATATCCGGAACGCACGTTCGACGTCGGCATCGCCGAGCAACATGCGGTCACCTCCGCCGCCGGGATGGCAATGGCCGGACTGCACCCGGTCGTCGCCATCTATGCCACCTTTCTGAACCGGGCGTTCGACCAGATGCTCCTCGACGTCGCACTGCACCGGATGCCGGTCACGTTCGTGTTGGACCGGGCGGGCATCACCGGTGACGACGGACCCTCGCACAACGGCATGTGGGATCTCTCCATCCTCGGCGTCGTGCCGGGCATGCGGGTGGCCGCCCCTCGGGACCCGCTGACCCTGCGCACGGCGCTTCGCGAGGCCATTGCGCACGAGGTCGGCCCCACGGCGGTGCGCTTCCCCAAGGGGGCGTTGGGCTCAGAACTGCCGGCGCTGCGCACGATCGATGGCTCGGTGGACGTGCTCTTCGAGACCCACCGCGAGGACCCGGGCGTCGAGGTTCTCATGGTCGCCGCTGGCCCAGTCGCGGCCGCAGCCGTCGAGGCAGGGGCCTCTATCGGCCGGGACGGTTGGACCGTGCGGGTCGTCTCGCCCACCTGGATCCATCCGGTCCCACAAGCGGTCCTCGATCTCGCCCGTACGGCTGAACTGGTCGTGACCGTCGAAGACGGCGGCCTGTCCGGCGGCTTCGGTAGCTGGGTCGCGCAAAGATTGCGCGCGGACTTTCTGGACCGGCCATTGCTCACACTGGGGTTGGCCCAGGAGTTTCTGGACGTGGGAAAGCGGCGGGACCTATTGATCGCCGCCGGCTTGGATGCCGCCGGCATCGAGCATTCGGTGCGCAGCCGAATGGATGCGCTGCACGCGGCGATGGACCGCCGGCCGGCCGAGCGCCGTCCCGCCGCAGGCAACGTCGTAGACCTTCCTCGAAACGAGACCCGCGGGATGGATCCGACCGCCGGGTCCGCTTCGTCCTAGTGCACATGCGCATCCTCCTCGTCGAGGACGAGCGACAGCTCGCCGACACCCTGGCCCGCGGGCTGCGCCGTCAGGGCATGGCGGTCGATGTGGCCTACGACGGCTCGGATGGCCACGAGAAATGGACCTACACCGACTACGACGTCGTCGTACTCGACCGCGACCTGCCCGGGATGTCCGGCGACGAGGTCATGCGTCAGCTGGCCGGCTCCGGCACGCTCACCCGCGTCCTGATGCTGACCGCCAGTCGCAGCGTCGCCGATCGGGTGAACGGACTGTCCCTGGGCGCCGATGACTACCTGTCCAAGCCCTTCGCCTTCGCCGAACTCGTTGCACGCATCCGGGCGCTCGGGCGCAGGGCCACTCCCGCCGCACCGCCCGTGCTAGCCGCCGGCGACCTGGTCCTGGACCCCGCCAAGCGCGTCGTACGCCGGGCGAACACACCGATCGACCTGACCCGCAAGGAGTTCGGGGTTCTGGAGATGCTGATGCGCGCCAACGGCGGCGTCGTGTCCAGCGAGGAACTGCTGGAAAAGGTATGGGACGAACACGCTGATCCGTTCACCACGACGGTACGAGTGACGATCATGACCATGCGCCGCAAGCTGGGAGAACCAGCGATCGTGGACACCGTGGTCGGCTCGGGTTACCGGATCACTGCACGGTGAGGGGCCAGCCCGATCGTCTGCCTGACCGGGGTAAGTCCGCCGACTCACTCTAGGCGGACGCAGGGCAGGCTATCGAGCATGCGGGTCTCGCTCCGGTGGCGCCTCGCGCTGGCCTACGGCGCACTGCTGACCGTGGCGGCAGCGATCCTGCTGGCGGTGGCGGTCATCGTCGCTGACCAGACCGTCGCCGCGACACCGGGCCTACCACCCGACACCGAGGTCGAGATCGTCACCGCCGACGGTTCCACGGTGACCGTCACCTCAGGGGCCGTGCAGGAGGCCCTGCGGGACCAGGCACGGGATGCGATCCTGCGTACCGGAGGGCTGGCGTTCGGATTCGTCGTGGTCGCCGGTGCGGGTGCCAGTTACCTCGTTGCCGGCCGGGTCCTGCGCCCAGTCACTGACCTGACGGTCACCGCCAAGCGGCTGTCCACGGCCACGCTCGCCGAACGGATCTCCTATCGCGGCCCGCGGGATGAACTGGCCGACCTCGCCGACGCCTTCGACGAAATGGTCGCTCGGCTGGATGCTGCCTTCGCCGGTCAGCAGCGGTTCGCGGCCAATGCCAGCCACGAATTGCGTACGCCGTTGACGCTGATCCGCACCGAGGTGGACGTCGCCCTGGCCGACCCCGACGCGTCGGCCGATGAGTTGCGGAATTCGGCCGAGATCGTGCGGGAGGCCACGATCCGTGCAGACGCACTGGTCGAGTCGTTGCTGATCCTGGCCCGCAGCGAGGCCGAGGCCGAACAAGGGATGCTGTCCGGGCGCGCGCCGGTCGACCTGGCCGCCCTCGTACCGGCAGCGCTCGCCGCGATCGGGGCGGAGACCACCGAAAGCGATCTCGACATGGACCTGCATTTGACGGCGGCCCCCACAGTCGGTGACCCGGAACTGCTCACCCGACTCGTCGGCAATCTCGTCGAGAACGCGGTACGGCACAACGTCGAGGGTGGGTCGGTGTCGATCCGCAGCGGGCAGGACGACGGGCGGGCCTGGTTGGCGGTGTCCAACACCGGCGCAGTCTTCGAGCAGTCAGAGCTGAGCGACCTGCTGACCCCGTTCCGCCGAGGTGGCGCTGGGCGTTCGGGGGTGCGGGGGACCGGCCTGGGTCTGTCCATCGTGCGGGCTGTGGTCGCGGCGCACCACGGAACCGTGGATCTGACCGCGCTGGCCTCGGGTGGGTTGGCCGTCCGGGTCAGCCTCCCGGGGCAGGGCCCCCCACCACCCAGCTGACGGTTATGCGCATAACCGCACGGATGGCGGCTGGTTGGGGCTAGTTCGGAGTCGGAGGGACGCTGGCGATGCCTACCGGGAGGAACCGCTGGCCGGTGACCTTCTCGCTGATGCCTTCGCGGTCCAGGTACGGAGTGATCCCACCCAGATGGAAGGGCCAACCGGCCCCGAGCAGCAGGCACAGATCGATGTCCTGAGCCGCCCCGACCACGCCCTCGTCGAGCATCAGCCGGATCTCCTGGGCCATCGCCTCCAGCGCGGCACCTCGCACCTCGTCGGCGGTCATCGGCGCATCACCGCCGGTAAACAAAGCTGTCACCTCCGGGTCCACCCGCTGGCCGGACTCGTCCCAGACGTAGACCCCGGACTTGCCGGCCTCGACCAGCCTTCGCAGGTTCTCACTGACGCCGAACCGGTCCGGAAAGGCCGCATGCAGTGTCTCGCTGGTGTGCAGTGCGACCGCGGGTCCGACCAACTGCAACAGGACGAACGGGCTCATCGGCAGTCCCATCGGCTCCAGCGCCCGGTCGGCGACCTCGATCGGGGTACCCCGGTCGACGGCAGTGGTCACCTCGCCGAGGAAGCGGGTCAGCAGCCGGTTGACCACGAAGGCCGGTGCATCCTGAACCAGCACACAGCTCTTCTTCAGCGTCTTGCCGACCGCGAAAGCTGTTGCCAGGGTCGTGTCGTCGGTCCCTGCGCCGCGCACGACCTCCAGCAACGGCAATACCGCGACCGGGTTGAAGAAGTGGAAACCCACGACCCGCTCCGGATGAGACAGATCAGCGGCCATCTCGGTGATCGACAGCGATGAGGTGTTCGTGGCCAGGAGGCAGTCTGAGCTCACCACGGTTTCCACCTCGGCGAAGACCTGCTTCTTGACCGCCGGGTCCTCGAAGACCGCCTCGAGGACGAAGTCGGCGCCGGCGAAGGCATCCTTGGTCAGCGAGCCGGCGACCAGGGACTTGAGCCGGTTGGCCTTGTCCGTCGAGAGCCGACCCTTGCCGAGGAGCTTGTCGATCTCGACGTGTACGTACCCGACGCCGCGGTCCAGACGTTCCTGATCCAGGTCGGTCAGCACCACGGGCACCTCGAGGCGGCGAGCGAACAGCAGCGCAAGTTGTCCGGCCATCAGCCCCGCACCGACTATGCCGACCTTGGTGACCGGCCGGGCCAGCTTCTTGTCCGGCACGCCGACTGGTCGCTTGGCTCGCTTCTGGACAAGGTCGAAGGAGTAGAGCCCGGCGCGCAGTTCGTCGCCCATCACCAGATCCGCGAGCGCGTCGTCTTCGGCGGCCGTACCGGCGAGGAACTGTTCGCCCTCGACCCCGCCGCGGGCGTGTTCGAGCAGGTCCAGGGCGCGGTACGGCGCGGGTGCTGCGCCGTGGAACTTGGCATCGACCAGCGCTAGTCCACGTTCCAGGGCGGCTGTCCACCCTTGGCCCCGGTCGACCTCAGGTCTGGTGACCGACAGGGCACCGGTCAGAACGCCTGCGGCCCATTCGATCGAGCGCTCAAGGAAGTCAGCCGGCTCGAAGCACACGTCGGCGATGCCGAGTTTGGCGGCTTGGCCGGCGTTAAGCATCCGGTTCTGATTGAGCGCGTTGTCCAGGATCACCGTGACGGCACCGACGGGGCCGATCAGGTTGGGCAACAGCTGGGTTCCGCCCCAGCCGGGCACCAGACCGAGGAAGCACTCAGGCAGAGCGATGGCCGCGGCGCCGGTCGACAGCGTCCGGTAGTGGCAGTGCAGAGCCAACTCGACGCCGCCACCCATCGCGGCGCCGTTGACGAATGCGAAGGTCGGAATGGCCGAGTCCTTGAACCGGCGAAAGACCGCGTGGCCCAGGCGGCCGAACTGCAGCGCCTTGTCGCGGGTGTCGACGAGTCCGATCCCGGACAGATCCGCGCCCACGGCGAAGATGAACGGCTTGCCAGTCACTGCAATCGCGCCCACCGTGGGTGAGCGGGCGTCGATCTCGTCGAGCGCCGCCGCGAGGTTGGTCAGACCGGCCGGACCGAACGTGGTCGGCCGGGTGTGGTCGAGCCCGTTGTCCATAGTGATCAGGGCTATCTCACCGGCCAGCCCGGGTACGGCGAGATAGCGCACATGCGCCGAGGTCATCACCTCATCGGGATAGGCCAGCGCCGCCTCGGTCACGAATGGTCCCCCTGGTTGGCGTTGTAGCCGGGGTTCTCCCAGACCACGCTGCCGCCCATGCCGATCCCGACGCACATGGCGGTCAGCCCGTACCTTACGTCTGGTCGCTCGGCGAACTGTCTGGCCAGCTGGGTCATCAGACGGACGCCGGAAGAGGCCAGCGGGTGGCCGACGGCGATCGCCCCGCCCCACGGGTTGACCCGCTCGTCGTCATCGGCGATCCCGAAGTGGTCGAGGAAGGCCAGCACCTGTACGGCGAAGGCCTCGTTCAGCTCGAACGCGCCGATGTCCCCGATGGACAGGCCGGTCTGACGCAGCACCTTCTCGGTGGCCGGCACCGGGCCGATTCCCATGACCTCCGGCTCGACGCCGACGAAGCTGTACCCCACGAGGCGCATCGCGGCGGAGAGGTCCAGTTCTCGGGCGACATCCTCGGCGGCGACCAGGCACGCGGTCGCCCCGTCGTTCAGCCCCGCCGCGTTGCCCGCGGTGATCCGGCCATGCGGCCGGAAGGGTGTCTTCAATGTCGCCAAGCCCTCGAGCGTGGTGTCCGGCCTCGGCGGTTCGTCGTGCGTGGCGAGTCCGTATCCGCCGGCCGTAGAACGGGTGGCCATCGTGACCAGGTCCTGCCCGATGTGGCCGTTGGCCGCAGCCTTGGCGTATTTCGCCTGGCTTGCCGCGGCGAACGCGTCGGCGCGCTCCTTGGTCAGGTGCGGATATCGGTCGTGCAGGTTCTCGGCGGTCTGGCCCATGACCAAAGCCGAGGGGTCGACAAGCTTCTCGGACAGGAACCGCGGGTTCGGGTCGACGCCCTCGCCCATCGGGTGGTGGCCCATGTGCTCGACCCCGCCGGCCACGGCCACGTCGTACGCACCGAAGGCGATGCCGCTGGCGGTCGTCGTGACGGCGGTCATCGCTCCGGCGCACATCCGGTCGATCGCATAGCCGGGGACGGTGCGCGGTAACCCGGCCAGCAGTGCGGCGGTGCGCCCGATCGTCAGGCCCTGATCGCCGATCTGCGTGGTGGCCGCGATGGCGACCTCGTCCACCCGCTCTGCCGGCAGAGTGGGGTTGCGGCGCAGCAACTCGCGAATGCAGCGCACGACCAGGTCATCGGCGCGGGTCTCGGCGTAGATCCCGCTGGGACCGGCCTTGCCGAACGGGGTGCGGACGCCGTCGACGAAGACGACGTCACGAAGGTTGCGAGGCATAGCCGCGAGCGTAACTGATGTTACTGGCCGGTAACACAGTGTTCACAGCCACACCCCACCGTCATTATCAGGAGGGGGATGCGCGGTGACGGCGGCTGCGCCGATAGGTCCGACACAAGGACGCATAACCGCGGATCCCCGGGCCCACCGGTGACGGTTATGCGCATAACCGCGGATCCCCTTCACTCAGCGGAATCCGGGTTCCCCAGCCCGGCGGCCGGTGGCTTCATGGCGGTCGACATGGCGGTCGCCAAGGGTGCCGCCGTCAGGTTGATCTGCCATTCCCGAGCGCCACCGTCGCGCAACCGAGCGTGCACTGTTTCTGCGGAGAGCGGCTTGGGCGGCTCCCAGGCCAATCGGCGTAGGAGATCCGGGCTCAGCAGGTTCTCCGTCGGAACGCCGTGGATCTCGACGAGTTCGGCCATCACGAGCCGGGCGGCGGCCAGTCTGGTGGCAGCCGCCGGCTCCCGCTCGGCCCAGCGGTTCGGCGGCGGTGGGCCGTTGCCCGGCAGAGTCAACGGCGGCAGGTCGCGGTCGGGGAGCGCGCGGGCCTGTTGCAATGCACCGAACCAGGTTCGCATCAGCTTGCGGTTCGCCTTACCGCGGAAGATCGGTAGGGCGACCATCGCTTCCGGACTCTGTGGATCGGCGAGCACACCGGCCACCATCGCCTTGTCGTGCAGGATGCGGCCCGGCGCGATGTCGCGTCGTCGGGCCACATCGTCCCGGGCCGTCCACAGCGCTCGAAGGGCAGCAAGCTGGCGCGTGCTGCGCAGGGAGTGCAGGCCAGAGGTACGCCGCCACGGATCGACCCTCGGGGCGGGGACGGGCGCGGCCAACAGCGCTCGAAACTCCTCCTCTGCCCAGGCGAGCTTGCCGCTCTGGACGAGCCGGTCGCGCACCTTGTCCCGCAGCTCGATCAAGATTTCGACGTCCAGGGCGGCATAGACCAGCCATTCCCGGGGGAGGGGGCGGGTGCTCCAGTCCGCCGCGGAATGCCCTTTCTCCAACCGCAGCCCGAGCAGTTCCTCGACCAGGGCACCGAGGCCAACCCGGTCAAAACCGGCCAGACGCGCGCCGAGTTCGGTGTCGAAGAGCAATCGCGGAACCATGCCCACCTCGGCCAGGCACGCCAGGTCCTGGCTGGCGGCATGCAGCACCCATTCAGCGTCGTCGATCGCCCGCCCGATCCGACTCAGGTCCGGTACGGCTATCGGGTCGATCAGCGCGGTACCGACGCCCTCACGGCGGATCTGGACGAGGTAGGCCCGTTGGCCGTACCGGTATCCGGATGCGCGTTCGGCGTCGACCGCGACCGGGCCGGTTCCCGAGGCCAGCTGCTCGGCGTAATCGGCCACCTGTTGGACGGTGATCAAGGGTTCCGGGACGCCGTCTCGGGGCTCGAGTAGCGCGACGGCGGTGGACTGCGGTTCCGCCGTCCCGTTGTCGACCTCGTCGACGCCCTCGAGTGCGTCACGCCCGCCAACCCCGTCGACCACACCGCGGATGCGTTCAGGGACGGCGGCCACCTCGACTGCCGACACGACGCGAGAGCGGCTGGCCGACCGAACCCGGATTCGGCGCCGGTGTTGACCGGCTTCGTCGCCGCGGGAGGTCGCTGCGCCGCTGGGGGATGAGTTCACAGGTTGAGGTGCCCGCCCAGTTCGGCGTTCGGAAGCGGAGAGCTGAGCAGGCGCACACCGGGTGGCGGAAGTCCGGCCGCCGAGCCGAGGACGTCCAGCCAGGCCTCGAGGTGTGCCGCCAGGTCGAAGCTCAGCGCGGTCCAGGATGCGCGGATCTCCACATCGACACTGCGCTGTGGCCCGGCGATGTCACCGAATCTCGTCGACACGGTGGCTGTCACGGTGCCGCCCACTGCGGTATGTGCGGCCCCGCGGCCGGCCAGTGCTTCCAGCAGCCAGCTCCAGCCGACCTGGGGGAACAGTTCGTCGGAGGCCAGGGCGGCGTCGGTCTCGGCGGTGAGGAATCCGACGATCCGCAGCACCCCGTCCCAGCCGGCCTGACCCTCGGGATCGTGCAGCACCACGAGCCGTCCAGTGGCGACCTCTTCGCCGTCGACGATGACCTCGGCTCCCAGAGCGTGTGAGTATGGCGCCAACCTGGCCGGACCGGCGATTTCGTCGAGAACGATCTCTGAACGTGGCCGAACCGTACGCAGGCTGGCGATCGCATCGGTGAACAGCGCGGGAACCGGGCCCCGCGGTGTCAGATTGGCGTCGCTCATCAGGTCGGAGGGTAGGTTGCTGTTGACCAAGGGTAAGCCTCGACGCGCCGAATCGCCCGGCGCCAAGACCGCAGCAGCCGGCCAAGCCGGGGCCCCGGCGCTGCACCGGCGGTCTGGGAAGATCTCGACGATGCC
>JALZDV010000304.1 GCA_030862345.1 Actinomycetota bacterium
GCCGGTCCGGCGGTAACCTCGCGGCCGTGCGGCGCTGCGTCGCGGCCGGCGCCTTGTGCCTTGCGGTGGTCGCCCTCCCCGGCTTCCCGGTCACAGCTGTCGCCGATTCCCCCCGGCCGACCGCCAATCCCGGCGGCACCAGCCCCACCGTCCCAGACCCGACCGGTCCGCCCCGTGGTGAGGCACCTAACGGGGACACGATCGGCGGAGCCGAGCTCGCCGCCCGTGGACTGGTGCTGCCCGCTGGCGCGCCAGCTCTGCCGCCGGACATCACCGCGCAGGGCTGGCTGATCGCCGACGCCACCAGCGGCGAGGTGCTTGCCGCCAACGATGCACACGGGCGCTACTACCCGGCCAGCACCCTGAAGCTGCTGACCCTGTTGTCGCTCTACCCACGGCTGGATCCCGCCACGGTCGTCACCGCCCTCGTCGAGGACGAGCAGGTGGAAGGAAGTCGGGTCGGCTTGATCAACGGCGGTCGGTACGACGTCGCCACGTTATGGCTGGCGCTGATGTTGCAGTCAGGTAATGACGCGGCCAATGCCCTGTCCCGTACGGCCGGGGGCCTGGAACCCACGCTCAATGCGATGTACGAGACCGCCGATCACCTGCAGGCCTATGACACCTCGCCCGGCGGGCCGAGCGGCCTCGACGTCGAGGGTCAACGCTCGTCGCCGTACGACCTGGCACTGCTGATGGCTGCGGTTACCGCGGATCCGGCTCTGCTCGCGGTGACGGCCACCCTGCGCGCCCAGATTCCGGCGGTGCCCGGCCTGGATCCGGGCTTTGAAATCCAGAACGAGAACAGACTCCTGCTCAACTATCCGGGGGCGATCGCTGGAAAGACCGGGTTCACCGACGCGGCCCGATACACGTTCGTCGGGGCGGCGGAACGGGACGGGCGGCGCCTGATTGTGAGTCTGATGCTGGCTGAACCGGTCCCGATCCCGACATGGGAGCAGGCAGCACGGCTGTTGGACTGGGGCTTCGCGCTGCCCCCTCGCCTGGACCCCGTCGGAGACCTGGTCTCCCCGGTCCAGCCGGGCGACCCGGCAGCGACGCCGTCGGGTTCGACGGCGACACCCGCCGTACCTCCCGATCAGGTCGGCACGGCTGCGAAGTCTGCTTCGACGGATCTGACGCTGCTGCCCATGTTTGCCCTGGGGGCCGGCACGGTCGCGATCGTCGCCGGCACGTTGTTGTGGTCACGGCGGAGCAATGTCCCCCGACACCGGCCGGTCCGGACGGGTGTCGGTTCCCGGGGACCTCCCGACTGAACCGGGCTGCCCGAGGTCAGCGGCGCCCCGACCTCGTTCTCGGCTGGGTTCCTCGGGGTCAGACGCGCTCCCCCTCACGGTCACCGGCAGGCAGACGCGCCGTCCTTGTCCGCCGCCAGCGGCGGATCAGCGGTCGGGTCGCGGATGCCAGCGCTGCGCCGGTCGCTACGAGGCCCGCGGCGACAACAGCCGGTGCTGGCACCGGCACCGGCTCGGGACGGTCCGCTGATCGCCCGGTCGAGGAAGCTGTGTCATTCGCACCGTCCCGGCCGGCGGTCACCCGGTACGCGTACGGGATTCCCACCTCGCCGCTGGGAGCCAGGCCCAGCCGGGCGAACCGTGGCAGGGTGGCCGTCCAGGCCACGCAGAAGAGCAGGTACCGGCAGGCCAGGTAGATGAACAGCAGGATGCCGACGACGCTGCCGAACACCCCTGCAGAGACGCTCCTCGACACCAGTGACAGGTACACCCCTCCGATCAGCTTGAGCAGCTCGAAGCCGACGGCGGCCAGGATCGCCCCGGGCAGGACCGATCGGTAGGTGATGTCATGTCCGGACAGGCTGCCGAACAGCCAGCAGAAGACCAGCGTGCTTCCGGCGATGGCCAGGCCGATTGCCAAGGCACCGGTGACGAGCGTGCTGCCCGGGACCTCGGACAGACCGACCAGGTCGAGTAAGAAGGAGGCGGCCGAGGTACCCACCGCGGTCACCGCGAGCGAGAGCGCGAGGCCACCACCCAACCCGATCAGGACCAGCAGGTCACGGGCATAGTCCTTGAGAAAGCTGCCCTCTTCGGGCTTGCCCTGCCACAGGGTCTGGATCGCCAGGCGCAGCTTGCTGATCCAGCTCAGGCCCGCGTACAGCAGGCCGAGCAGGCCGACGATTCCTACCGCGCCGCGGGAGTCGATCGCGGCGTTCAACGCCTCGATGAGTTGGTCACCAGCCGCCCCGGGGATGTACTCGACGATCCGTGCGATCAGCTCACGGAGGAGATCCGGGCGACCGACCAGGACGTACCCGAACACCGACGCCGCCAACAACAGGGAGGGAAAAAGGGCCAGGAAGCCGAAATAGGTGATGCTCCCAGCGAGAACGTCGGCGTTGCGCTCGACATAGAGGGTGACCGCCCGGATCACGTGATCGAGCCACCCGTATCGCCCACGTAGCCGATCCAGGAACCCGGATTTCTGTTGTAGTGAGCCGTCTGACTGTGTCGCGCCCGACGTCTCAGCCATGGCCCGTGCCCAGCAACGGATATGCCTTGGCGGGCACCCAGCGCCCCGCGGGATCCTGGGAGAAGGCCGAGAATGCCTCGACGTCGACTCGTACGTCCACGTCGACCAAACCCTCGTAGGCGAGGTCGAGCATGTCCGGGGAAACGTCGTGGGCGATCGTGACGTGCGGATGGTAGGGAAACTCCAAGCGTCGCTGCAGGAGCCCCGAACGGATGTCTTGCGCCAGCAACTCACACGATGAGATGCCTTCGGCCACCGTCACGAACACAACCTGCGAGACCGGGCGGAAGGAGCCGGTGCCGGCCAGGTGCAGTTGGAAGGGCGCGTGCCGAGCCGCGACGGCTTCGAGGTGCCGATCAACGCGGGTGGGGTCGAAATCCGCGACGTCGGTAGGAGGTAGCAATGTGATGTGCGGCGGAATCAGATGTGCCAGCGGGTCGCCGACCTTGACCCGCCACTGCGTCAGGAGTTCGCCCAATGGGTCGGGCACCTCGATGGCGACCCCAAGCATTCGAGCGTGACCATCGTCGGGTCTGATGCCCATCGTGTCGCCCGAGAGGAATGCGTTGCCGCTCATGACGACGTCCGGGTGCTGGGCAGCAAACCGATGCGGTCCTCGGCCAGCGCAAGCGTCGGGGCGGCCACGTCGGCGGCGCGCTCTGCTCCGAGGGCAAGGATCCGGTCCAGTTCGCCCGGGTCAGCCAGCAGCGCCCGGGTCCGTACCCGGATCGGCCCGATGACCGCCTCGACGGCGTCGGCAACGTCGACCTTGAGCTGTCCGTATCCGGCGCCTGCGTACTGCGCCTCCAGCTTGTCCAGGCTGGTATCGGCGAGCGCGGACAGGATGACGAGCAGATTGGACACACCGGGCTTGTTCTCCGGGTCGTAGGTGATCTCCCGGCCGGTGTCGGTCACCGCGCTCTTGATCTTCTTCGTGTTGACCGCCGTGTCGTCGAGGAGCTCGATCCGGCCGGCGGCGCTGATGTCACTCTTGCTCATCTGCTTGATCGGGTTGGACAGATCACCGACCCGCGCGGTTTCCCTGACGATGAAGGGCTCAGGCACGGTGAACGTCTCACCCAGTCGCGTGTTGAACCGCTGCGCGAGGTCGCGCGTCAGCTCCAGGTGTTGGCGTTGGTCCTCACCGACCGGTACGGCGTCCGCGTGGTACAGCAGGATGTCAGCAGCCTGGAGCACCGGATAGGTGAACAACCCGACGGTCGTTCGATCCGGCGACTTGGCTGATTTCTCCTTGAATTGGACCATCCGTCCGGCCTCGCCGTAGCCGGTGATGCACTGCAGCAGCCAGGCCAATTGCGCGTGCTCACGCACGTGGCTCTGCACGAACAGTGTGCTGCGCTCGGGGTCGACGCCGATGGCCAGGAGCTGGGCGGCGCTGGCGCGCGTACGACGGCGCAGAGCCTCGGGATCGGGCTCGACCGTGAGCGCGTGCAGGTCGACGACGCAGTAGAAGGAGTCGGAAGTTTCCTGCAGCGCCACCCAGTGCCGGAGCGCACCGAGATAGTTGCCGAGATGGAAGGAATCCGCTGTCGGCTGGATACCGGACAGCACCCGTGGGCGCGGCATCCGCCCATCCTGTCAACAGTCCACGCCACGGTGGTAGCGCGGTACCCCGTAGGCCGGTGAGTTCCCCCGTCCCCGGATCCGGACAGCACGAGGACGGTCGCCTCCGACGAGCCGTCGCCCGATTTCGACTACGCGGAGCGCCAGTCTCTCGTGGCCTCTAGAAAGGCGTCGTTCTCCTCCGGCCGACCGATCGTGACGCGCGCTCCGTCCCCGGCGAACGGGCGCACGATTACTCCGCGGGCTTCACAGAATCCGGCGAAGTCCTGTGCGTCCGCGCCCAGCGGCAGCCAGATGAAGTTGGCATGGCTCGGGGGTACCGGAAGGTCCAGAGCCGCCAGGGCGGTGCTGACCCGGCCACGCTCGGAGACCACTGCTGCGCAGCGCTCCCGCATCTCGTCCTGGGCCGACAACGACGCCAGGGCGGCGACCTGGGCCAGGCTGGAGACGCTGAACGGGACGTAGGTCTTGCGTACGGCCGTGGCGATCTCCGGGTTCTCGGAGAGCAGGTATCCGACCCGAAGCCCAGCCAGGCCGTAGGCCTTGGAGAAGGTGCGCAGGACGCACACGTTGGCCCGGCCGCGCATCAGGTCCCGCCCGTCGGGGATGTCCGGATCGGTGACGAACTCGCGGTAGGCCTCGTCGATCACGATCAGGGTCTCCGGCCCGATGGCGTCGAGCAGTCCCGTGATCGCCGCCGTGTCCAGCGCGGTGCCGGTCGGGTTGTTCGGATTGCAGATGAACACCAACCGGGTGGCGCTGGTGAGCGCAGCCGCCATCGCCTCGGGATCATGCGTGTGGTCGAGCAGCGGCACGGGCCGCAAAGTCGCGCCGGCCACCGTGACCAGGAGCGGGTAGGCCTCGAAGGACCGCCAGGCACACAGCACCTCGTTTCCGGGCACGGTGTAGGACTGCAGCAGTTGCTGGCACAGGCTGACCGACCCGCAGCCCACCGCGATCGATTCGACCGGGACATCGAACCGCTGCGCGAGCGCGACCGTGAGGGCCAGAGATCCGTTGTCGGGATAGCGGTTGACGATGCACGCGGCCTCGGCGATCGCGGCGACGACGCTGGGCAGCGGCGGATAGGCGACCTCGTTGCTGGCCAGCTTGATTGCCTCCGGAAGTCCGAGCTCGCGCGCCAGATCGGCCGCACTGCGTCCGGGCTTGTACGCCGTGAGTTCGGCGATGGCAGGCCGTACGGGTACCGACACCCCGGAAACCTCCTTCATGGTCGATCATCGTCGGTGCGCTGGTACGTGCGGTCAGCGCGAAGCCGGACCGTACCCTTCGCCTAGGCTGCCCGACGTGAAGGTCTTGGTCGCCGGTGGCGCCGGCTACATCGGCAGCGTAGTCACCGCCGCACTTGTCGAAGCCGGCCATGAAGCGGTGGTCCTTGACGATCTGTCCACCGGTCATCGGGATGCCGTTCCAGCCGGCGCGAGTTTCGTGGAGACCTCCTTGGCCGACGTCGGTCGGGTTCTGACTGCGGCTTCAGGTTATGACGCAGTGATCCACCTCGCGGCCAGGAGCCTGGTCGGTGAGTCCGAACAACGCCCGGAGCTGTATTGGCGGCAGAACGTGGGCGGGGCGATGGACCTGCTCGACGCCATGCGTGCGGCCGACGTACGCCGGATCGTGTTCTCGTCCTCGGCCGCGACGTACGGCGATCCGGGGACCGACGTGATCACCGAGGACGACCGAACGCAGCCGACCAACGTCTACGGTGCGACCAAGCTGACGATCGACCAGATGCTCAGCGGCGAGGCGCGAGTGCACGGTCTGGGCGCGGTCAGTCTGCGCTACTTCAATGCAGCGGGGGCGGCCTACGGGCTTGGCGAGCGGCACGCGACCGAGACACATCTGATCCCGATCGCGTTGCAGGTGGTGACCGGGGACCGCGACAGGTTGTCAGTGCACGGCACGGACTATCCGACCCCGGACGGGACCTGTGTCCGCGACTACGTCCACGTCGCAGACCTGGCCACCGCCCACCTGCTGACCCTGGAGGCGCTCGAGCCTGCCGGGCACCGGATCTACAACCTCGGCAGTGGCAGGGGGTACTCCGTGCGTGAGGTGATCTCGGCCATCCGGGCGGTGACCGGGCACGAGGTGCCGGTCGAGGACGGACCGCGCCGAGCCGGGGATCCACCTCGCCTGGTGGCCAGCAATGCCCGGATCGCCTCCGACGTCGGTTGGGCGGCCAAGCGAAACCTGACTGACATGGTCACCGACGCCTACGCCGTGCTGCAGACCCCGACCGCCTAGCCGATGGCGTCAGCCCGGACCTCACCGGCCGGAACCGGGCCCGGCGGCGGGGCGGCTGCTCCGCCCTCCCCATGTGCGGCGTCCACGTCGGACTCCTCCTCGGGCGCAAGACTCACATGCAACCGCTCGATCCGGCGCCCATCCATGGCGGTCACGGTGAGTAGATGCTCGCCGGCGCGTACCCCGTCCCCCACTTCGGGGAGCCGGCCGAGTTCGGACAGGACGTAGCCCGCGACCGTCTCGTACGGTCCGTCGGGCAGTTCAACTCCGGTCTCCTCGGCGAAGTCGTCGAGGTTGAGCAGGCCGTCGACGTCGACCTCGGATCCGGTCCGCCGGCTGACCTCCGGTTGCTCGTCGTACTCGTCGCGGATGTCCCCGATCACCTCCTCGATCAGGTCCTCGAGGGTAACGATTCCGTCCGTACCGCCGTACTCATCGGCGACGATCGCCAGGTGGTGGTGGCCGCGGCGCATCTCCGACAACGCGATGAGCACCTTCTTCGATCCCGGCATGTGCACGATGTCCCGGGAGATGTCGCCGACCGTCGTCGCTCGACCGCCCTTCTGTGTGGAGCGAAGCAGGTCGCGCACGTGCACGAAGCCGATGACGTCGTCGGTGTCGCGCCCGATGACCGGATACCTGGATCGGCTGGTGTTGGCGACCAGCTTGGCGGCCCTGCTGACGGTCATGGTCGACTCGATGAACTCGACCTCGGTGCGGGGCACCATGACCTCGCTGATCTGGCGATCGCGAGCATTGAACACGTCGTTGATGAGCCGGCGCTCGTGGTTGCCCAGTGCCTCGTGCGCGGCCACCAGATCCCGGAGTTCCTCCGAACTGATCGACTCCCCCGAGGCCTTGGGATCGCCACCGAACAGTCGTACGACCACGTCGGTGGACCTCGACAACAACCAGATCAACGGCCGGAAGATCGTGGCGACTCGATCGACGGGACTCGCAGCGATCAGGGCGACCCGTTCGGCTCGTTGCAGCGCAAGACGCTTCGGCACCAGCTCGCCGAGCACGAGAGAGACGTAGCTGATCGCGATAGTCACCACGACGAGCGCGAGCGCGGTGGCAAGTCCCTCAGCCATCCCCAACCCGACCAGCCATTCGGAGAAGGGCCCGGACAGCGCCGTAGCACCGAAGGCCGCCGAGAGGAAGCCGGCCAGCGTGACCCCGACCTGCAGAGCAGCGAGATAGCGGTTCGGCTCGGCCACCAGGCGCGCCAACCGCCGGCCCCGGCGACCCCGCTCGGCGATGGACCGGACCTGGGACTCGCGCAGAGAGACGATGGCGATCTCGGCACCCGCGAAGGCACCGCCGACCAGCACGAAAATCAGGATGAGGCCGATGTTGAGCCAGACGTTGTCCATCTGAGTATCAGTGCCTCGCCGGGTCCCTGCTCGGTGCGGCGATGGTATGCGGAGGGTCGTCCATCGACACGAGGGTAGTCGAGGCTCGGAATCTATTCGCCAGCCAACGGAGACTGGACGGCGATGGTTACGCCAGGACGGACCTCATCCGGAACAGTTCATATCCGGTGCGACACAGACCGCACGCTCTGTTCGAACGTCCCTTCCAAGCACCGCCCGGATAACGCCGCTTCGCTACCCAACCGGCCCTTAGAGCCCGGTCAAAGCGGCGGTTGTGTAGCGAACCGGCCGATGCGCAGGCAGCCAACTTTGGCGCGGCCGGTCATGGCGGGCGCGGGATTTCAACGGTTGGCGCGACGGGTCTTCCAGCCTCGTTTGGCAGCTTGACTTCGCCGCTTTTTGGCCTGTTCGGCGGCTCGCTCCGCGCGGGCCGCGGCTCGCTCTGCACGCACGACCGCGAGTTGGGCTTTGCGCCGTTCCGCGTCGACGACGTTCTGGGAACGGACCGGCCAGCGATAAGGCAGTTCGGCGCTGACGCCAGGAAAGCGCGGGCCGTAGAAGTTCCCGTCCTTTCGCAACAGCGCGGACTGGTGGCTCAGGTGCAGGTTCGCGTCGCCGAGCCACTCCGGTAGCGCGCCGGCAGCAGCGAGCTCGCGCTGGGTGCGGATCCGCCCGACACCACTCGATTCCAAGTCAGCAACAATGGTCGCCGCGCAGGTGTCCCCATGTCCGAGCTCGGTCCAGATCCGGCAACAGGTGAGGCCGTAGCTTCCCAGTGCCTCCTCGTGCCCCTTCCACATCAACACCGCGGGATGGTGGGCCCACCCATAGCCAGGCCAGGTCAATGCGCGAACGACCTGGATCACCTCGACCCGTTGCTTGCCCAACCGCTTGGGGTCCAGGACACGCGCGGACTGCTCGAAGTCCGCGTACGGCAGGAAAGTCTGCACCTATGCACGGTATGTCCCATTGCCCGTCCCCGCCGACGGTGCCGCGGCTCTGCTCCCACTCCTCCAGTTCTGCCGGTTCGCTACACAACCTCCTTTCTCGCCTCGTGCAAAGCGGAGGTTGTGTAGCGAACCGGCTTTCAGGCCGGATTCCGGGGTGTCGGATCAGTTTGTGGACGATGGCAGCGAAGCGCATCGGAGTACGACAAGACTGCGCGGATGCGACGACGCATCCCGATCCCGCCGGAACTACGCCGCGGCCTCTTTCGCGGCCGGGACGCCATCGCCGCTGGGCTGCTGACCGAGAAGC
>JALZDV010000324.1 GCA_030862345.1 Actinomycetota bacterium
TCGGAAGGCCGGCCGGAGCCCGTGAGTTCGGGCTGCTCCTGGGCGGCCGGCGGGGCGATTGCGGCTGGTTCCTCGACGGGGGAGAAGAATCCACGCAGCCGTCTGCCGCCGCCGCCGAGGGTGTTCATCTTCTTCGGAACGGGTGCACCGCCGTACTGCAGCAGGCCGTGCCCGTGCTCGTCGACCGGTCCCAGCGGTTGGTGTACTTCGATGAACTCTCCGCTGGGCAGCCGTCGGATGATGCCGGTCTCGATGCCGTGCTCGAGCACCTGTCGGTCATGGCGCTGCAACCCGAGACAGAGCCGATAGGTGAGGATATAGACGATCGGCGGTAGGACGATGAGTCCGATCCGGCCGATCCAGGTCATCGCATTGAGGCTGATGTTGAACTTGTCGGCGATCAAGTCGTTACCGCCGGAGATCCACAGCACCATGTAGAAGGTGATCATCATCATGCCGAGCGAGGTCCGTACCGGGACATCACGCGGCCGCTGCAACAAATTGTGGTGCGCGGTGTCCTTGGTCAGCTTTCGCTCGATCAAGGGATAGAGCAGCAGAAGGGTGACCAGAATCCCGGGCAGCACTGCCGTCGGCCAGAAGATCGCCGGAATCTGATAGCCGAAGATCGAGATCTCCCAGTCCGGGAACAGTCGGGTAGACCCGTCCAGGAATCCGACGTACCAGTCGGGCTGCGAGCCCGATGAGACCTGGGCTGGGTTGTACGGCCCGTACAGCCAGATCGGGTTCATCTGGACCAGACCGCCCAGAGCCGCGACGACGGCGAACACCACCATGAACAGGCTGCCGCCGTTGGCCATGAACACCGGGTAGAACCGGTGCCCCACCACGTTCGTCTCGGTCTTGCCCGGCCCAGGAAACTGGGTGTGCTTCAACTTGACAACGAGCAACAGGTGCAGCCCGATCAGGGCCAACAGGATGCCTGGAATCAGCAGAACGTGGGCTATATAGAACCGGCCGATGATGTCCTCGCCCGGAAACTCGCCGCTGAAGACCGCGTACTGCGCCCAAGTCCCGATCACGGGTACGGACAAGATGATCGCGCTGGCGATCCGCAGGCCGGTACCGGACAGCAGGTCATCTGGCAGGGAGTACCCGGTGAAGCCCTCCAGCGTGGCGAGCACCAACAGCAGGATGCCGATGGTCCAGTTGCCCGCGCGGGGTCTACGGAAGGCTCCGGTGAAGAAGACCCGGATCATGTGCACGAAGATGGCGGCGACGAACAGCAGGGCCGCCCAGTGGTGGATCTGGCGCATCAGTAGGCCGCCGCGGACGTCGAAGGAGATGTCCAGCGACGAGGCGTAGGCAGCCGACATCTCGACGCCGCGCAGCGGTGCGTAGGAGCCCTCGTAGACGACCTCCTGCATGGTCGCGTCGAAGAAGAAGGTCAGGTAAGTGCCGGTGAGCAGCAGAACAATGAACGAGTAGAGCGCGATCTCGCCGAGCAGGAACGACCAGTGTTCGGGGTAGACCTTGTTCAGCGTGCGGCGCAGCCACGGTGAGATCGTCATCCGGTCGTCGAAGCCGGTCGCCATCCGACCCACCGGGGTGGCGGGGGCACCCGGTCGCAATGGGGGAGTGCTACTACCGGAAGCGCGAGACCGGGACGGGATCGTCGGTGTGCTCATCAGTCGCCCTTCTCCCGGTTCCAGAACGAGGGACCCACAGGTTCAGGGTAGTCGCCGCGGGCGACGAAGAAGCCCTCGTCGTCGAGGTCGATGGGCAGTTGCGGAAGCGGCCGAGCGGCGGGGCCGAACACCGGCTTGGCACCCTTGTCGACCAGGAACTGCGACTGGTGGCACGGGCACAGGATCCGGCCGGTCTCCTGCTCGTACAGCGACACCGGGCAACCGGCATGGGTGCAGATCTTGGAGTACGCCACGTAGTCCTGGTAGACGAAATCCTCGCGTCCGGGAGGCAGTTCCAACTCAGCTACCTGCTCGCGGCGCAGGCGGATCAGCATGGTGGCCGCGTCGGCCTGCCGGTTGCCGCCCTCGACTGCTGGGAAGACCGTCTCCAAGGATCCGGGCTGCATGTCCGAGGGGCGGATCGGGGTGCCATCGTCACGGACCAACCGGATCCCGTCGGCCCACGAGGTGGTGAACAGTTCAGCCCGGCGATTCGGATCCTTGATCAACCCCCCGAGCGGCATGATGGCAAGCAGTCCGAGTGCGCCAGCGGCGCCGAGCAACGAGCGCCGGACGATCTTGTGCCGGGTGAAGCCGGTTCGCTCGAACCCGGCCAGAATCGTTCCGCCGGCAGTACGCGCATCGATTGGGCTGGAACCACCGTCGTGGCGCTGTTGAGTGGCCACTTCATGCGGCATCAGCTTCTTGATCCACAGGACGAGGCCGATCCCCAGGAACAGCAGGGCTCCCCCCATGGTGAGACCCAGCAGGGGGGTGAACAAGGAGCCGAACAACGATCCGCCGATCGTGTACTCCCAGTCCGGCAGGAACCACCCCGCGCCCCAGAAAACGACCACGAATCCGAGGGCGAAGACGGTCGCCAGGCCGAAGCACAGCGCAACCTGACGTTCGGCGCGCTTCTCGGCAATCGATCCCGGAGGTGGGGCTGGCGTCAGTAGCTGGATCTCGGTGTCATCTAGTCCGGCGCCCAGCCGCTCCAGCTCGGCATGGCTCATGCTGGCCAGTTCGTCGATGGTCGGCGCCGCCCGCTGCCCGGTGGACTCCCCGCGCGCAGGGTCGGCGTCCGGCCCGGCTCGGTGGTTGCTCATGCCTTCGAGCCGATCCAGAACACGCCGATCAACAGCAGGCCCATACCCACCAACCAGATGACCACGCCCTCGGGGACCGGCCCGGCCCGACCGATGTTCAGGCCACCCGGGTCGACCGACTCATCGAGGGTCTGGACGTAGTTGATGATCGACCGCTTCTCCTCCGGCGTCAGCTGGTTGTCACCGAAGACCGGCATGTTCGACGGACCGGTGAGCATGGCCGCGTAGATCTGTAGATCACTGGCCTCGGACAGATTCGGCGCGTTCTTGCCCGAGGACAACGCACCCCCTCGCCCGGCGAAGTTGTGACAGGAGGCGCAGTTGAGCCGGAACAGCTCCCCGCCGGCCGCGAGATCACCGTCGCGCAGATCGCCTGACGGGAGCGTCGGACCCCCGCCGTTGGCCTGGATGTAGGCCATCAACTGGTCGATCTCCTCGTCGGTGAAGATCACTGGTTTGCGATAGGCCTGGGCCTCTTGGCGGGCCAGCGGCATCCGGCCCGTGGAGACCTGGAAGAACACCGAGGCCTCGCCGACGCCGACCAGCGATGGTCCGCGATCCTCGACACCCTCCAGGTTGGCCCCATGACAGCTGATACAAGAATTCTCGTAGAGCTCTCGACCGGCTTCCACCGCGTTCGAGTCACCGGCATCCTCGGCGACGCTGCCCGGTGCCATGGCCGCGTACAGACCGCCGGTAACGAGCAGAGTGAGCAGGAGGGCGCAAGCCCGGCTCAGCTTGCGACGCAACTGCAGTCGCCGTCGACGAGCGGCGCCCGACTCGGGCTCGGAGGACGTCACGGTGCTACCTATCTGACCAGGTAGATCGCGGCGAACAGCCCGATCCACACCACGTCGACGAAGTGCCAGTAGTAGGACACGACGATGGCGGCAGTGGCCTGAGCCGGCGTGAACCGCCCCATCGTCGAGCGGAGCAGCATGAAGATGAAAGCCACCAGTCCGCCGATGACGTGCAGAGCGTGGAAGCCGGTGGTCAGATAGAACACCGACCCGTAGGTCGAGGACGCGATAGTCGTCCCCTCGCCGACCAACGCGCGGTACTCGTTCATCTGGCCGAGGACGAAAACCAGACCCATGATGAACGTGATGCTGAACCAACGCCGTAGACCGAAGACGTCGCCCTTCTCCGCGGCGAAGACACCGAGCTGGCAGGTCACCGACGAGGCAACCAGGATGATCGTGAAGACCAGGGCGTAGGGGATGTTGAGCTCGGTCGGCTCCGGCGGCCAGGGAGCACCGTTCACTGCCCGGGCGGTGAAGTACATCGCGAACAGGCCGGCGAAGAACATCAACTCGCTGGACAGCCAGATGATCGTGCCGACGCTGACGGTGTTCGGCCGGGTCAGCGAGTGGATCCGGCTGCTGTCGAACGTGCCGGTAACGGTCGTCACCGGGTCATTATGTCCATCTCCACCCGGATTTATACCCCGGGGTAGCGCGTGCCGTGCAACACATTGCCGGTGCATGCGGCCGCGCTCCTGCTAGCCGGAGAGCCTAGCCTCGGGATGTGCTGCCGATCCCGCCCTTCGAGCCGCTCCGCCTGCTGACCGAGGCACGGCTCGACCCCTTGATGACGACGACGATCCTGCTCGCGGCCGGGTTGTACTTCTGGGGTGTACGCCGCCTGGCCGAGCGTGGTGTCGGCTGGCCGCTCGGACGCCAGATCGCCTGGTACGTAGGGGGTCTCGGAACGCTCGCGCTGGCCACCCTGTCCGGCCTGGCCGCCTACGACACCGTGCTGTTCTCCGCGCACATGGTTCAGCACATGC